>NZ_JADBTR010000151.1:0-26626 GCF_020246065.1 Microcystis sp. M144S2 | reverse complement strand
GTTTTACCGATTTTGAGGTAGTCAGTTACCTAATTTTCAGGGAAAAAGTACCTGAATTTTACCCCCGATCCCTCCAATGGTCGGCACTTTTTGAGGTCAAAAAAGTCTAAAAGCCTTATCCAACAAGGTTTTTAGATTTACTCAGCAAGCCCTAACTAGCTTGATGATCTGACATAATGATAATAGAGGGAATTAAGAGAATAAAAATAACCGCAGTAAATTAGTTAAAAACGCTCATTTTCTAGCCATTGTTCTAAATCCTCTACCGACTGGAAATCTAATAAAGCTTCTCCTAAGTTTTCTAAATTTTCTAGAGAAAGACTTTGGATATTGGCGGATAATTCGGCAGCAATGCCACCTATACGCCTATTTAATTGACGTAGAAGCAAATTGATGGCTTCTTCTTGTCTTCCTTCCCCTTTAATTTCCTGATAGATGACAGATTCCTTCATAATATCCTTCCTCAACAATTGTTGAATGATGTCTTTGTTTAATACTAATCCAGCGAGAATTGCGGTGGAGGCAGCCAGATTGCTTTGTTCTCGACTGTCGCTGATTTGTTCGATTTTTTGGGCGATTTGCCGCAGTAAATTCTCTTGCTCCTCAGCTTGAGCTAGTATAGCAAAGGGCAATAGTCCTGGTGCTTGTAATAAGGGTTGATAGGGCTGTTCCCATAGTCTAATCACCTCAAATTGATGATAAGTTTTTCCCTGTTGATAGTCATTCTGTCTGACTAGGGGCAAGGTACTTTTCCTTAGATAAATCACTACCTGATAGATAGGTTTGCCTTGATAGCGTCGATAGAGTCTTGTGGCATAATCGAGCATTCTATAGGGAATATCCTCTTTAGGGTCGGTTTGGAACTCAATATGTAAGATTAGTTCTTCTGACTCCAAAAAGATTAAACTATCGGCTCTTATCGGCTCCAATGACAACTCTGAGGGTTTAATTTCGGTTAAATCCAAAGGTTTACCTAATAACCAAGTGGCTAAATCTCTCGAATATTCTAGGGCGATAAATTTACAAGTGGAATCATACATCGGTCTTGACTATATTTTACTCAAAAATAGAGATAAATAGACTAAAACCGGGTAAGACATCCTCTCCGCTCAAATTAGCGGGTAGTTCCATAATTTCTACGGGTTGCTGAGGACGATAAATTTCCACCTGTTGTTGTTGAGGATTAACTAGCCAACCTAATCGCAAACCACTGTGGAGATATTCCTGCATTTTAGCTTGAATTTCTGGGAGGGAATCGCTACGGGAGCGCAGTTCAATAACGAAATCGGGACAAATAGGCGGAAATTTCTCCTGTTCTTCTCGACTCAGAGCTTGCCAACGAGTTAAACTCACCCAAGCGGCATCGGGAGCGCGATCTCCGCCCTTCGGTAAACGAAAAATCGTCGCCGAACTAAAGACTTTACCCAATCGGGTTTGACGATTCCAGATACCTAAGTCAATGATAAAATCGGCTTCTCGGTTGCCGCTAATTCCCCCAACAGGTGGCATCACAATTAATTCTCCTTGAACGTTTCTTTCCAGCTGCCAATCTGGGTTAACTTGACAGAGACGGTAAAACTGCTCATCGCTGAGATTGACTGTATCTAAGTTTAAAATCACTGCTGCCATAGCTATATTTCGCCCTAGAAAACACTCTAGTCTTAATTATAGTCAATTAGATTCCCCGCCAGATCGCGATCGCACCGTCTCGATCTCCAGTGACTAACCAACGACCATCTTGACTAGCAACCATTCTTAAGATGACGTTTCCCTTCAGGGTATTCAAGCGCCGACGGGTATTAACATCCCAAAATTTGACGGTTCCATCCCCGGAAGTGCTGGCCAAAACTTTGCCCCCATCGAGCAGGGCCATATCGGTAACAGCGTCGTTATGGGCGAGAATAGTAGTGGTGCCGATGCCACTTTTCACTTGCCAACTGCGGATCGAACCGTCTTGACTAGCAGTACCGGCGGTATTACCATCCTTGGAAAAAAGCACCCGATAAACGGGGAATAAATTACCCGCATAGGCACGAATAAAGCGACCGGTACTCACTTTCCACAGTTTAACGAAACCATCGTAATCGGCGCTAACAATTCCTTTACCATCGGGACTAAATGCGATCGCCTGAATCGGATGATTATGGCCGCGCAGGGTTTTTAACAGTGTACCCGTCTGAAAATCCCAGAGTTTAACAGTACGATCCCAGCTACCCGTAGCCAAAATTTTGCCATCGGGAGAAATAGCGGCATCAGTAACGAGAAAAGCATGGCCAGGATAGGTCATTTCTAATTTTCCCGTGCGCGTATTCCAGCGTTGCACTTTTCCCCCCGCATCAGCAGTTACGAAAGTCTCACCGTCGGGACTAAATTGGATAGCGTTAACGGTATCTCCTAGTTGCCAAGTCCTGAGAGGTTTTTGAGTTTTTAGGTCCCATTCCCTAACAGTGCCGTCAAAACTACCACTTAGCAGCAGGGAGTTATCGGGACTAATAGCCAAAGCATAGATGGGATCCTGATCGGCTTTTAAAATAGTAACCCGTTCGACCATCTGCCAAGGAACGATTTCTGCTAGGGGAGACGCTTGCGGAGTGATGGTTTTCCCTTTTTCCTGATTGACTGCACAACCACCGGATAGCAACAGCAGCAATAATAACGATAACGTCGGTTGATAAAGGGTTATTTTCATAGAATTTTGCCGTTGTCAAAATCATCTTAAACTACTTTAAACTTGAACTGGTAAAATTTGCAGAGAATAACGACAACGAGGAACAAGATAAATGACAAATTCTTGATTGGTTGTCTTGGCTTGTTCCAGAACATTCTGTAAATTTTCACCGTGAGCAATCACCCATTTTTCATTATAGGCAATGTATTGATTTTTATACAAATCAAGCACGGTGTCACGATTTTTGTTTAACCAACGTAACATTTCTTGGGCTTGTTCTTGAGAGATTGAGTTGGTCATAATCTTTCTAGGAAGAGACGTTTTTGATCATAAGAAAAGCATCACTAATCAGTTTATTTTTGTCAATTATAGCTTCTATTTGCTCCGATTGATAACAAGCTGCTTCGACTTCTAGAGAAGCGGCATCCAAAGCATTAAGATAAGCATCGTTTAAAGTGTCTGTTAATTCCTCATCACTTAAATAATATCCTGCCGCTTTTCGGCGTTTATTTTGGCGTTGAATTTCTCTAACACTATTGCGAATGGAGACATCCCAAGAACGGGTGGTTCGGTTTTCTGCCTGTTGTTTAATTAAATGAAGTAATAAGATAACAGCATAACTACGAATGGTGCTAATAATCCCGTTTTTGCTCATATCTTCAAGGTCTTCTACAATCGCCAGTGAACCTTTAATATCACCTTTTAAGAGCAAAGCTTTTAATTCTAAAAGTTCTTCCATAATCCAATTTCTTCCCCAAATACCCCTTAATTATATCTGGCCACAAGTCTCTCGGATATCCCAGGTTTATTGGGTAAAATGTATTCTAAGATACATTCTTGCGGGCGAGTGAGTGGAACGAACCACAGAGACACAAAGGACACAAAGATCGATCGCTACTATATAAGCAAAAATTGTCACACAAAGTCGAGAAGAGCCAAAAACTTAATCTTTTTTTCATCTATTTTATAAGCTTTTCTCTGCTATGATGAGGCCGTTCTTGTAACAGTCGAGTTTTTAGTCATGACTCAAAGATTAGCAAAACTAATTGATTTTCAGGGGGGGGTAAGCACAGCTTATTAAAACTCTCAATTGCTTCCTCTGTCCTTGGGGTAAGTGCTTTGATCATCACCCCTGTACAGGCAGCAAATTTGATTCAAAATGGCAGTTTTGAGACGGCTACCGTCAACCCTGGTTCTTTTCTGCAACTTGATGCTGTTTCCACAGCAATTACAGGATGGACGGTCAGCCAAGGAACAATTGATTATATAGGAACTTATTGGCAAGCTTCTGAGGGTAGTAGAAATCTGGATCTATCTGGAGCGAATGCCGGTGGAATTCAGCAAACCTTTAACACAACTGTCGGTGAGACTTATCGGGTGACTTTTGATCTGGCGGGTAATACAGACTACAGTCCTACTATTAAAGAGATGAGAGTGAGTGCAGGAGGAAATTCTGCTGACTTTTCTTTCGACATAACAGGAAAAAGCCGTTCAAACATGGGATGGGTATCAAAATCTTGGGGTTTTACTGCCACTGGAACAACAACTACCCTTAGTTTTCTAAATTTAGTCGATACACCTTATGGTCCTGCGTTGGATAATGTCTCAGTGATAGCTCTTTCCCCTCCTCCTACTTCTATTCCCGAACCTTCATCAGTGCTAGGATTATTGAGTTTAGGAGTATTAGGAATTAGTTCTGCTTTAAAACGTCAATCTTAATCTATTTTTATCTTTTTAACCCATCTAAACTAGGTGGGTTAAATTGAATATTCAGATAGGCTTAAAATCGGTGAATAATTTGAATTTTGCGGCACATTTTTAATAATATGCTAGGATAGTATTGATGTTTTAGGAGGTAACAACCTATGCAGTTAGAAGATTATTTTGAATTTGTAGCAGTAGATAATATTCAATTAAAAGGACATCGTATTGGCATTGAGGACGTACTGAAATACTATCGACAAGGTTATAGTCCTCAAGAAATTCTCCAAGAATTACCAACTCTAAATTTAGAAAAAATTTATGCCACTTTGACCTATTATTATCACAATCAAGCACAAATCGATCTCTATCTTGTCAAGCTAGAAAGACAACGGGAACAACATTATCAACAGTGGCTAGAAACATCATCTCCTTTAATTGATCGTTTAAGAAAAGCAAAAATTAAAAAGGAGCAGGAGTATTTACAAAAAGCATGAAAATTCGGTTTTTGCTGGATGAAAATTTATCTCCTAAGCTAAAAATAGCGGTTCAACGTATCAATTCTACTATAGATATTTTGCGAGTTGGTGATGCGGATGCACCTCTTTTAGGGACACTTGATCCTAATTTATTGCAATATTTAGAATTATCCCAGAGACTGTTAATCACTGACAATAGAAGTACCATACCCAATCATTTAAAAGATCATTGGAACACGGGAGGTCACACTTGGGGAATTATTTGGTTACGCCCTAGCGGTACAATTAGTCAATGGGCTGAATCAATGATTTTAATCTGGGAATTAACAGAAGCTGAAGAATGGATTGATCGCTTAGATTGGATTCCTTTATGAGGAACTAAGGTGATTTTTCAAACACATTTAATCATTTATTTCGGGGCTTTTTCTGGGTTTCTTAGGGTCTTTTTCTGGGGTATTAGCGGCGGGATTTGGGGCTATTGTCGCAATTTGGGCGGCCATTCTTGTCATTGCTTGACCTTGGGCGAATTCCTGCTGTAGTTGTTCGCTAGAAGAAACCAAACGACTTAAACCCTGGATTAAACGGATAATTTCCTGTCGCAGTTGCGGATTACCGGTAATTTCATCCACATCGGAGGTGATTTTCTGAAGATTGGCAAAAGCAGCGCGAGAGGAGTCGAGGAGTTGCTGTAGGGTGACAACAGTGGCAGGATCGGAGAGATAAGCGGTAAAGTTGCCCAAATTTTCGCTTAATTTAACGGCATTTGCCGAAATAGTATTTAAATTCTCAATAATTTGGCTTTTCTGCACTTCCGTGAGGATCGGATCCAAAGCAGCGAGAGTAGTTTGTAGGCGATCGCTAGTAGTTTTGATACTATCGAGAGTGGCAATTAAACGATTTTGATTAGCTGCCAAAAAAACCCGCAGTTCTTCGGTGGTTTGGCCCACCAAAAGCAGCGTTTTTCGGGCCTCCACTAGGGTAGCGTCTAAATTTCTCAGGCCGCCACTTCCCTGTAAACTTCTCAGTAAAGTAGTCGCTTCCTGACTCAATCCCCCGACACCAGAAAGATCACTAGAAAGGCGATCGAGGGAACCGGATACTTGCGGTAAGGATTCTAGGGATCTCATCCCCGAATTAACTTTACCTAGAGTACCGCTGCGACGAACCTCGCTTAAAGCGGTGGTTGCCTCACCACTAAAGCGATCGAGTCCCCCCAAGGCATTGGCAGCGCGTTGGGTAAAAGAACGAAATCCGGCCACCATATCGGGATCGCTAACTAGATTAGAAATTCTCAGTAAAGATCTGATCAAGGTATTGACATTTAGCGCCGATTGACCTTGTAAACGGGAACCGTTACAGATAATCACCTCCCCATTGCAGTTAGGACTCAAAGGGGGTTCTTTAACACCACCGACGGGTAAAGCTTGCAGGGGAGTAATATCGATCGTGGTTTCACCCACTAAACCGGATTGAATGGCTTCGATGAGAGAATTACTGGGAATTAGGCGATCTGCTGGCGAAATCTCCACTTCTACGGCGACTCCCTCCGGTTCTGGGGTAATTGCCGTCACTTGCCCGATTCTCACTCCCCGATAACCGACGCGGGTTCCCACCATCATGCCACCCACATTAGGAAAAAGGAAGCTGGCTCGATAACTGCGTCCCCCAAAGCTAAAATTACTTAACCAGGCGATAAACCAGATTAATATTCCCCCCGATGTCAGTAACATTAAACCGATACCACTTTGCCGCAGAGTTGGGGAAATCCCTCGTTGTGAACCGCCAGCTTCCATAAATAATTACTCCTCATCTCTACAGAGTATCTTACAGGAGAAATCGGAGGATTTCAGCGATCAGTGATCAGTGATCAGATGCGAGTTATCAGTTCACTGATTACTGTTTACTGTTTACTGTTTACTGATCACTGAATTGGTCCGTCGATACTGCCGGTAAAAAATTGCTTGAGTACGGGGATTTCGGAGTGATAAGCCTCTTGAGTCGGTCCAACCCATTGAAATTGACCTTTATAGAGAAAAACGATGCGATCGGTGGTATTTTCGATGGTGCTGTGGACGTGGGTGACAATGAGATGGGCCCCACAGGCTTTTTTTACTTTGAGAAGTTCCATAATTACCGTCTGGATGCGGGTAGAAGCGACGGGATCCAGTCCGGCAGTGGGTTCATCGTACAGGAGAATGTTCGGTCGATCGGCGGCGATCGAGGGATCGCTGATAATTGCTCTGGCTAAACTGACGCGTTTTCGCATCCCTCCGGATATTTCAGAGGGATAGAGGTCGTAGGAACCAGTCATACCCACTAAATCCAGTTTTTCTTCCACTAAATCCCGGATTTCGGCTCGTTTTAGCTTTGAGTTGCGATAGAGAGCAAAACCGACATTTTCTCCAACAGTGAGGGAGTCAAAAAGGGCCGATTGTTGGAAAACTAGACCAACACCGAGGGGATCTTCCCCCTGTTCTACGGTTCTCTGCCGTTTTGTGCCGTAGATGTACACTTCTCCCCGATCGGGGGCCAGTAATCCGGCGACTAAGCGCAAAATCGTCGATTTTCCCGTACCGGACGGACCGATCACGCCGATCGCTTCCCCTTCGTACACTTTCAGATCGACGTTATTTAAGATTACTTTCTTGCCGAAAGCTTTGGTTACTCCCCTTAATTCGACGATCGGTTCGCGCATCACCATCTAGAATATCTTTACAAAAATGCCCTTTTATTGTAGGGCAATGACCCGATCTTTCTTTTTTTTCTTTTCTGGTTTCATGGTTCGCGATTCTATCTGTATTTCGGGAATCTCTCGCAATTCTTCGGCATCTAACCGATATTGTTCGCAGACAAGACTCAGACGAATACCAGAACAACTAACGGGATTAACTGAATGGGTGAGATCTCCTTGAAAGAGGATCAAGGTGTTAGTACAAGGACGAATCTGGGCCACGGAACGATTGCCTGTTGCTAGTACCAGTTCCCCCCCTTGAATATCTTTAGGAACCTGCACATAAAGGACGCTAACTAGGAGCGGAGGATCGATAGTTTTACAATAGGAGCGCAGGGAGCGATCGATATGGGGATCGACGCGTGAACCGGTTTGTAGGAGTAAGGGATTAAGATAAAAAGCGTTGCAGTCAGCTTGTAAACTGCGATCAAGATAGGGTTTAAAATAGGGAAACATTCGTGCGACTTCGCTGATTTGTGTGCGTCGAAAAGCGATAGAAAAGCCTTTGGTTTTAACGAAATCTCGATTTAAATTGTTAACTGTGAAGTGGGGACAAGCGAGAATCTGTCCTTGTAGTTCGCTCAGATAACTGGGAGTGAAAGCGTCGGGATATTGGGAATAGTAAGGCACGGATAGAATCGCAACGGGATGGCAATCTTTAGGATAGCTTGTTTTTAGGGGAGATGGGTAATTTTCCCAGAAGTGTTCTGTCTGTGTTTACTTTAAGATAAGAGTTATTAAGAATGATGTTCTGCTCGAAAGCTTGACTAACTCTCCTTAATTCTCCGAGGGATTTATTGTCGAGCCGATTTTCTACCGTAGCGGTTATTATTGTTAACTTTTTGATTGACTAATCAAATACCTCAAATTCTTGTCCGATCTTGCCAAAATATTCCCCCAAACGTTGTTGAATGATATCAATATACTGATCTTCAATTTCAATACCAATAGTCTGATAACCTAATTCTAGAGCGGCAATTAAAGTTGTACCCGTTCCGGCAAAAGGATCGAGAACTATATGACTGTTATCCTGTGGTAGAAATAACTCGAGCAGTTTTCTAATCAATGATAAAGGTTTAATCGTACAATGCTCATCAAAATTTTCATCCCGTCCTTTAGAAAAGCCCTCTAAAATATTGGATTGAAAAGAGCCGTCACTTAGTATAGCTTTGAAGGGACCTAATCCAGTCATTTGTATAGTTTCAATATAATTGTTTTTTAGAGGCTTCTGCACAATAACTATAGCTTCCCATTCATTTCTCAGGCAAGTATGCCAACCTTGCCATTGTTGAGCATTAGTATCACCAATTTTGTCAAGTTTTTTCTCAATATTTAATCCTTTAGGAATGCCTGAATGTCGTCTATAAACCAGCACATCTCTAGCATAAAAACCGGCATTTTCAAGAGCAATCTGAATATGAGCTAGTGTTCTTGTGCTACTAAAAACAGCGACAACAGCCCCCCTTTTACAAACACGCATTAGTTCCTTTGACCAATCTGTTGCCCATTCAATATAATTGACCACATTTTCGCGATTGCGTTGATACCAACGCTCATTGCGAACCCCACCAGCTAACCCACTTCCATAGGGAATATTTTTTACCAGTGTGGAACTGTTTTGAATGCGTTCTCTGCGTCTTTGGATTTCATCATGATCCCAATTTCTGCCAATGAACTCATAATTATAGGGTGGATCTGTGATCACACAAGATATACTAGATTCTTCTAGTAAAGTGAGAAGTTCTCTACAATCACCGTGCAGAAGTTGCCATCTTTTTGAGATATTCATCGGGCAATATAAAACTCCTGTGTTTCAGAAAATTTATCAAAAGCTTTCAGCAAATCGAACCCACTGCGATCAAGTATATAATCAAAACTTTGTCGGCTCTGCAAAACAGTCCAGCCACCCAGATGACAAGCTTTAATCGCTGCTGGTAAGTTATCCTCTCGCACAATCAGTAAAATAGGTTTAAGTCCTCTTTCCTGTAATAGTTTTCCATACTGTTTAAACTTTTTAAGTGTGCCAGAATCTCCCGAACCAATTCTATATTTAGTATCAATGGCATCTCTACCTAAAATGCAGTCACAAGGTTGATCATCTGCAATCTTTAAAGCCGGTTGATAATCTAAACAATTAGCCTTAAAAACTTCTGTCACCAGACGTTGCCAACACATTCCTAGTTCCCTGCCCCAATACTGACGATTTTCCCTTTTTAAACTAGGAGTAATTCCAAATACCCTCATAAGCGGATCATAATCATCATTTTCTTCTCCATAGATTTTGTCACTAAAAGAACTTTGGTATTGTCTCAAAATTCCCTTGAGTAGGTTTTCTATTTGATCGGGTGGCATCAATAATCCTTTTTGATATAGATAGCTAACTACTGATTATCTCCCCAAATTATCGGTAATCTGTTCAAAGATAATATCACCCCTGGCCAAGGAAAATGATCGGTTATTTACACAGGCCTTCCATCTTGCCCCTAACATTCTAACAGCCGATCGGCCCTAATCTCTAAATCATTGACTACCCACGGTTTACAATAGTTAAGAACCAACGGCAAGCAAGAATTAACGATGCGGATTTCGATCAACTGGTTACGAGAATTAGTCAAAATAGCCCAATCTCCCCAAGAATTAGCCGAATTATTGACAATTGCGGGAATAGAAGTGGAAGAGATCGAGGATCGCCGAGAATGGGCAAAGGGTGTGGTTATTGGTAAAATTATCGATCGTCAACCCCATCCCAACGCAGATAAACTAAGTGTCTGTCAGGTGGATATCGGTCAGGAAAATCTTAGTACAATTGTCTGTGGTGCGCCCAATGCTAGGGCTGATATTCTAGTTCCCGTGGCTACTTTGGGAACTTATTTAGCCAAAATCAATTTAACGATTAAACCGGCTAAATTGCGGGGGGTAAAATCGGAAGGGATGATCTGTTCCCTCGCGGAATTAGGATTAACTAAGGATTCTGAAGGAATCCACATTTTTAGTCAGGAAAATCTCCCTTTAGGTACAGATGTTCGTCCCCTTTTAGGACTCGATGAGGTGATTTTAGATATTTCTCCCACCGCTAACCGCGCCGATGCTTTGAGTATGATCGGAGTCGCGCGGGAAGTGGCAGCTTTGACAGGAGGAGAATTAAGCCTACCAAAAGTCAAATTAGGTGAATTTTCCCCTAAAAAAGATTTAACGCTGGAAATATCAGAAAATAAAGCCTGTCCTGCCTATATTGGTACGGTGATCGAGGGGGTAAAAATTGGCCCATCTCCGCTATGGTTGCAACAGCGTTTACAGGCTGCCGGATTGCGATCGATCAATAATGTGGTCGATATTACTAATTATGTCCTCTTGGAGTGGGGACAACCCTTACACGCTTTCGATCGCGATCGTTTACAAAGTTTTGCCGGAGGTAAATCCGTTACTATTGGGGTCCGTTTTGCCGAGGAAGGGGAAAAAATCATTACCCTTGATGGTCAGGAAAGAAGCTTAAAAGAGCTTAATTTGTTAATTACTGCCAATAATAAGCCGGTAGCTTTAGCGGGGGTGATGGGAGGTCAAGATACGGAAGTTAACGAGGAAACCGTTAATCTTGTGCTAGAGTCGGCTTTATTCGATCCGATCGCTATCCGTCGTTCCTCAAAAGCGCAGGGTTTACGCAGCGAATCTTCCGGACGCTATGAACGCGGTGTTAATCCCGCCGCTTTGGAATATGCTTGTCAAAGGGCGATCGATTTGATTCTAGAGTTAGCTGGGGGAACTGTCAGCAGTCAGGTTAAAGCTGATTATCGTGCCGATCAGTCCAGTCGTTCGATCGAATTGCGTTTAGAACGTTTGCAGCAGCTACTGGGTCAAGTTACCCTAGATAATGGTGCGATCGGCAAAATTCTCGCCGAAGATGTGGAACGGATTTTAGGCAATTTAGGCTGTGAATTACAGTTAACCTCGAAAAATCCTGTTCTGTGGACTGTGACAGTGCCAGACTACCGTTATCGGGATTTAGAACGAGAAATTGACTTAATTGAAGAAGTGGCGCGACTGTACGGATATGATCGCTTTGTCGATACTTTGCCAGCAAAAACCGCAGCCGGAGGATTATCCTTTGAGGAAACTATACAGCGTCGGGTACGGGAAGCTTTTCGCGCAGTCGGTTTGACGGAATTAGTCCAGTATTCCCTCGTTAAACCGGAATTAGCGGAAGTTGTCCTCGCTAATCCCCTTTTTGTCGAGTATTCTGCTTTGCGGACTAATCTCCTCGACGGTTTAATCGAAGCGTTTGAGTATAATCAGTCTCAGGGTAACGGTTCCTTAAATGGCTTCGAGATCGGGCGAGTTTTCCGCTTAGAATCGGATAATATCAACGAATACGATGCAATTGCTGGTATTTTCGGCGGTGATTTCTTCCCGGCCGGACGTTGGCTGCGATCGGGTAAAGAGGTGGCCATGACTTGGTATGAAGCAAAAGGCATTTTAGAAGCAGTATTCGATCGCCTTTCGCTGACAGTAAGCTACGAAAAAGATGCCGAAGATGCGCGTTTTCATCCGGGACGAACAGCATCTTTATGGATTGGTAAACAACGACTAGGAATTTTTGGTCAACTACACCCGCAATTGCGTCAGCAAAAGGGATTAATTGAGGCAGTTTATGCCTTTGAAATCCGGTTCCCGATCCTGTTAGCAACTCTTAGCGATAGTGCCAAAATTACCCCGCGTTTACAGGTCTATTCTACCTATCCGGGGGCGGCACGAGATATCGCCTTCTTTGTTTCTACAGATATACCCGTAGATAGATTGACAAAAACTATCAAAAATGCTGGGGGAACTCTTTTAGAAAAAGTCGAATTATTCGATCGCTATCAGGGGCAGAATGTGCCAGAAAATCATTGTAGTTTGGCCTTTAGTTTAGTCTATCGTGCCAGCGATCGAACTTTAACCGATGAAGATGTGGAACCCTTAATGACAAAAGTGCGAGAAGCTTTAGTTAAACAGTTCCAAGTTTCTTTAAGAAGTTAAATTCAGCGATCAATTATCAGTTATCAGACATCGACTTTATAAGTAGGTAGGCGTTAAAAATTATCAGATGCCCCCCTTATCAAGGGAGATCCCCCCGCCTACCGGCACCCCCCTTATCAAGGGGGGCAGGGGGGATCGAACCTAAAATCCATTTTTAATTTAATTATAACCAGCCATTTATTATCTCAAGAATAATCTCACACATCGCTATCAATATCGCTGATTGCCTCTAATTGTTACCAATCAGTTTAAGAGGTTGGAAGGGTTCTTTTTCAGACTCGATCTCCTCTAAGAAATATTACAATCAATCACTTTTGATATACGCTTTAAAAATAGATGATAATTGAAATCGGTTTTGCTCCCTTTGAATTAAATAACGTTGTTGCAAGGATTGTAAACCATTGATTAAATCACTAGCAGATAAATCTAGGTTATTTTTTAACTCCTCTCTAGATAAAGGTTGATCAACTTTACTTAATTCTAAGGCGATTTGTTGGGCAAGGGGAGAACAGCGACCAAAAATTTGTTTTAAATGAGACTGCATTTTTTTTGTAATAACTAAGCTATTTTCTGCCAAGAAATCGTTAACCTTGCCATCAAAAACATCTTTAATCAAAACGGCAATATCGGTTAAATAAAAAGGATTACCTTCGTATAATTGAATTAATTCTAACCATCTTTCCCCATCTTGTAAACCTTTATTTTCAAGAAAATCAATCGCTTCAAATCCTGATAATTCTAAGCATTGAATAGGAGAATTTTCTTGATTAAGATAGTTCATTTCCGCAGATTTTTCTTGACTAATGAGAATAAAATGGCTCTGGTGTTGGATTTCTGCAATCAGTTTTAAAAAATGTTGATAACTACTATATTCAGGTTGATAATTACCCGCCATTTGACCAACAGCAAAAAGATTCTGAAAATCATCTAAGACGATTAAACATTTATGATTGCTTAGAACTTCTAACAATTGCTGGATTTTATTATCGGTGCTTTCCTTCGGTTCTTTTTGGCAAGTATTCAATAAATCATTTAGCCATAAATCTAAAGACTTAGGAAATTTTAAACTTTTCCAAATCACCACTTCAAATTGTTCTAAATTGAGATCAATAAATCGTTTAACTAGGGTGGTTTTTCCTATTCCCCATAATCCCAAAACGGCAATTAAGCGAGTATTTTGCTTAAACACCCAGTTCGAGATTGTTGCCAGTTCATTTTCTCGATCGTAAAAGTCAATAATTTGAGGAGCAAGGGTTAGATCATGATATGTCTGAGAATATTGAGAGTTTATCTCTCTATTTTTGTCATCTTTATTGAGTTGATTAAAAATCTGAGAGCAAAAATTAAAATTTTGATTTATTTCAACAATTTGTGATGATTTAATCTTCATTCTTTCTATGGTAGAACGAAAATTAGATTTTCTTATTTCTTCCCCAAAAGCATCCGATAAAAGCTTCCATAATTTAGCACCTTCCTCTCTAATATGAGTCTCACTGCGGTGATATTCGTTACCTATTTCTTGATAACTCTGTCCTTGCCAACTCCCTTCAAAAATAGCCTTCTGGATAGTATTTAGCGGCTTTTTATCTCGCTCAATAAGGCGTTCATCAATCAGTTGTAAGACTTCCGTGATATTCATACAATCGACACAGCAAAAGACTTTTGGGTATTATAGCCCAACTAAATCCCACTTTTTCCAATTTTTAGAAAAATTTACCCGACAAAACTCCCGATAAAATCCGATGTTTAGGGGTTGTCACTTTTTGGAAGCGTTTGGCATGATGGAATGTAGTTAAGCAAAACAGACCTAAAACTAACCATATCTAACTCAGCGACGCTAGTTCTAAGTATTATTGCTTATGTCTCAGTTTAACGTAGGTATTTTATGACGAAGTTCGTTTTAGACAAATATGCGCTCGATTCTAAAAAATCAGAAGCTAAGGCAAAAATCGTCGGTTCATTGGGTTCAAATGCCTCAATTTCAGGGGATCAGATAGAAGTCCCCAGTTATGACGCAACCAAAGTGGTTCAGATTTTAAGTCAAGTTGGTATCAAGTATTCGGGGGGGTAGATTCAAATGTCGGACATTGTTAATCACTCAAAAATATCAATGTAGCAGATCAAAACTGAATCTGTCGTAAAGTTTACGATGCACAATCCAAGATAATTTTTACTCAACCCTAAATAATATTAGTCATGAAAAGCAAAACAAAAAAACTAACTATGGTTTTTATTTTGACAACCATTATATTCAATTCTCAAATTTTATTACAACCAAAAATTTCTAATGCGCAAACAGCTACTAAAAGGTTGTGTTGGGATGCGTATTATTCATATCTAAACACTAATGTTGGCGACGGATATATTGTTAGTAGTTCTACTCAAAAAGCAACTTATATGAATATGGTTTTTAGATGTGCAGAAAATTATCTAAATATGGTAGAGAAGGATTCTCGATACTGTCGTGAGGCCTTAGAATACGCTAACATGATATTACCTAACTTAGCAACAGTATTAGCATCACAAATTATCTTTAAATGTACAAATCGTTAACAAGGGAATCTCGAACGTGCTTCAGAAATTTAAGAAACGTGTAAGTAAATTATCGCTATTCATCATATTATTACTATTTCAGATAGTTAGTTTTACAACAACAGTCAATGGAACTAGAATTTTACTAGGCCATTTAGACCTATTAGGAATAGGCTCATTCAAATTTCCAGCTTATCTTTTTTTTGGATTAGGCATTCAGCTATTTATATTGTGGCTTTTTTTATTGGGTGAACACGCACTAAGATCACGTTTTACCTTATGGTTATTAGTTTTTGTTTATACATTGCTCAGTATCTATACAAGCTTTTTCTCTCTTTACGAAGGCATTAGTCGAGAAAAATTATCAGAAACAACTTCTGCTATAAAACAGAGTGAGGAAATCGTGAGACTTATCCAAGCTAATAAAAAATATCAAGATCAGAATAATCGCTACTCGGAACTTGAAGAGGAGATAAAAAATGCAGAAGAAGACAGAACATATATCTGTAAAAGACAATTCGGCGGATTCTACGGTTGTGAAGATGATCCACGAAAAATCGCAATTGACAACAAGATAAGTACACTCAAACAGGAAAGGGGGAAGTTAGCGGGGAAAGTTAAGACGTTTAATGATTTTCTTAAAAATAAAGGAGAAAACTTTGGCAAATGGACAGCCGAAAAAATTTATCTAGAAAATGGAAAGGTTATATCACTTTTCTCTGAAGAAATTCCCCAAAATACTCGAGAGGAGCTAGAAAAACAAGCAGGAACGCAAAATTTCTTTTTATTACCTTTTGTAAAACTGCTGGAAGGAGATAAGAATGCAATCTTTGCTGTTTTTATTGCCTCTATACTAGACTGTACATCAGTTTTAATCGGACTTAATCCAGAAACAATTAAGAGAGATAGATTTAGAACCGTTATAAATGCTCTTATTTTGGTAAAAAATAAAACAACTCTGGGAATAAGAAATTTCTTACCCCATCTAATCGAAGTTACTGGTCATACAATATCTACTATTGTTCGTTCTATTGCTGGACTCCCTAATGGAATTATATATGGTGTACTTGCAGGACTTCAAAGAACTTTTCAGATTTTTATCCGTACAAATAACACCTTTACAATTCGAGGAAGAAGACAAGATTTTTTAGAAAATTTATGGGATAGTATTGATCATTTTAGAATTGGTTCTATCAATAGTCAAGATCATCAAGGTCATGTAATAAATTGTAAAAAACTGATGTTATCTTCTCAAGATAATCAGTCATTTAAACGTGGATATGAAAAAATTCTTAATAGAATGGAAAGGTTGGAATGGGTTCAAAGAATTAGACACAGTAATGACACCAAATTTGAAATTCTAGAGTATGAGAAATTTGAGCAATGGTATTTAAAAGAGCATAACAAAAGATTCGACCAAGAAAGACACGATATGTCAGGAGTTAATACTTTTAAAACAGTTATCTATCTCCCTCCAATTTCTCGTAAAAAAACAAACAAAAACTAAATTTTAAAATTAAGTTCCAAAAGAGGTTTACCATGAAAATGCAAGAAAGAGAATGTTCTAATCAAGGCGAGACTCTAGGCATGGGGTTTGATTCCTTAAAAAATATTCTCTTACCCAATAGTGCTATAGATTTGAGTAATGTTAATGAAGATAGCATACAATCTGAACAAGTTCCCGTGGAAGAGTCTTGTTCTTTTGCTCATATAGAAAATGAGGCTATGCTATCAAAGTCATTAAGCCTTTCTGCAAACATTGATTTTAAAATTGGAGGTGAGGGATCTGGACTGGACATTCCATGTATTTTATCTGCAAGTGCAAAAGGAGGTTATTTTAGAAGTGTAGAAATGAAAGAAAATAATTTATATATTCTGCTAAACTATCAGTTGAAGAATACTGCTTACAGAATTACGCACCCCAAGTTATCGGCTGAAGCAGAAAATATTCTATCTAATTCTTCTGATTTTTTGGAGTTCAGGAAAAAATTTGGAGATGAATTTATTATTGGTTTTAGAACAGGTGTTGAATACACTGCATGGATAGAAGTGTTAGATATAAAAAATAGTGAAAAAGAGAAAACATATTTGAAAATTAATTCAGCAGTATCTGAATTATTAGCATTATTAGGAATACCCACCCAACCAATTGATGGCAATCTTCAAAATGATTCAGAACAGACTCTCAAAAACTATTCTAGTAGAACTTTATGTTTCAAGAGACCTCCGAATATAAATAAAAGTGGTGTGATTTTAACTCTAGATCGGTTAATTTTTGACTTTATAGATTTTAGAAAACAAATTTCGAGTTCGAGTAAAAAGCATTATAAATATACTGCGGTTTTTGCCGATTATGATCAATTAGTTGAAGTCCGTCATGATATTTTAACACCAGAACTAAAACGCCTTAAATCTAAACTAAACCGATTGAGAGGTATCAAAATACAAAAGCAAATTCAATTGTTAGGAATACAAAATCAATTAAGATTTCAAGGACAGAACCTTGAATTAAATGAGCAGCTTAGAAAATTATATAATTATGTTTATGAGTTAGATGATTTTATGAACGAGTGTTTATTTCTTCCAGACTCTATGACTGATGAAAGATATAAACTATACCTAAATTCATAGACCTGTAAAGTGAGTGCTAATCTTGTAGCACAATCGCTTTTCTGATCGGGTGCATTAACAGAGTATAATGCACCTTATTTATTATTGTGTCTAATCTTTACAAAAACTCAATCTTTTTATACATATATTGAGGTTCTAAACATTCCCAAATTAAGACTAAATCACTGATAATTTTTCCAATTGGCTGACGTTGTTGGCGAGTGTAAATAATGCCACAATGTTCAATACCTGTAGAGGCCAAACTAAGAAAATCATCATCAAAAGTAAAAATGACTCGTTGTTGGGACAAAGCATAAGCTAGTTGTCTTTTATCAGATGCACCAATTAGACCCTCTTCTGGGGATGTTGTGACATCAACTCCCCGCATTCTCAAGCCGTTTGCAATAGCATTACTAACACTTTCATCCAGATGAAATTTAATCTTGACTGGCATTTTCACCCTGTAATATTTTCTCAATTAAAGATGGTTTGTTTCCTTGTAGTTGTTTAGCAAAAGTTTCTCCTGCTTCAATTTGTCGTCTAATTTCTTCTCGATTGTCATGGTAATAGGTCAAGGCCGCATAAACATCTGCTAGGGTAATAGTAGGATGGTGATAAATAATTTCATCTGGTGACATTCCCATTCTTTCATGCCAAATTACAATATCTTGAACTTTAATTCGATGTCCAGCAATACGAGGTTTTCCACCACAGATACCAGGAGTGATTTCAATATGTTGTGAGATAACTAAAGATGACATAATTACTTGCCAATAAGATCAATCAATCCTTGTTATTATACCATTTTTTCCCAGTAAGGCAACATCAGTGCGATCTCGAAGATATTCGCAAAGCAGCACGCTGATTTTTTTAGGGTGCATTAACAAATTATAATGCGCCTTATTTATTGTCTATTGATGAAATGATCCAAAGACGTTAATTTAAAAGATTGAGGCAAGGCAGTTTGTTGGGTTGGTTTTGTGTTAAAATTAAGTTAGATATGTCTTAATTGATGAAACTTAGCAAGACAATGAATACTTCGATTACTTTTCAAGAAATTGCCGCCGAAATACAATTATTTGATAATATTGAACAAAAAGAACAATTTATTTTTGTGGTGGGTGCTTTAGTTTCTCGCATCATCAGTCTTCATAAAGCCGCAGAAATCATGGAAATGGATACAGAAATGTTCTTGAAAATTTTAGAATTAATGGGAATCGATTTTTCTTATCTTACTACAGAAGACATAGATAGAGAAAAAAAATGGTAATCTCTATGAAAATTGTTTTCAATTCTTCCCCTTTAATCTTTTTGTCTCAGTTAGGATTTTTAGAAAAATTCCTAGATTCTAATGATAATTTTTATTTGCCTGCAACCGTACAACAAGAAATTAATGCCAAACAAGATCAATCTTCAGAGACTCTTAATAAGCTGATCAATCAACAGAAATTAATTATCCTAAATATTAAATTAATCTCTCTAGCAAATAGTTTAAATGAACGTTTAGGGAAAGGTGAATCTGATGCCATTACTTTAGGAATAGAATTACAAACTGATTATATCATCCTTGATGACTTTGCAGCAAGAAAAGAAGCACTACGCTTAGGCTTAAATGTTAAAGGAACTTTAGCGATTATTCGTAAACTTCTCAAAGAAGGAAAGATAGAAATTGAAAATTTGGAGAGTTTTTATCAAAGACTTAGAGAAATTAACTTTAGAGTCAAGCGTGAGATATTTGAGAGCATTTTTGGAGACTGAGTGTGATACTGAAGGCACTGCGTAGCAGCACGCTTATTTTGTCGGGTGCATTAACAGAGTATAATGCGCCTTATTTCTTGTTATTGATAGATTCCCACCATAACTTTAAATCACTTTCATTAATCTTTTTTTGAAGATATTCAATCTGATCTGAATAGCTGAGATTTTTCATGTCTTCAGCCATTTTTTCTTGACTGGTTTGTTTAAAAGCTAAACAGTCAAAACTTTTTTAAATTGTCGTTGGCTTCATCAATTGTTACCTCTAAAGGAGAAATAATAGTCAAAATCCCGTAGCCATTGAGTAAATTAATTTGATTATAGCCTTTCATTTTATCTAGGCGCACAATATGTTTAAAATTCCATGATATGATTGCATCCGCTACATGATTAGCATCATTAATAGACTTTGATGTAACAACTCCTTCATTGATATAAGCATCCCTTAACTGTAAAACTTCAGGTGTTATCTTAACTATTTCAATAACTCTCTGCGGAATCGATAATAAAATATCTTTAACCGCTTGGGAGGCATTAATTAATTCGCTAACAATGATATCACTCATTAACAAAATAAACTTTTCTTGCTTAATGGCTTCCATCAATTGATTGGACTCTAAGGAAAATTCATCATCTAAACAGCCTCCAATGACTGATGTATCAAGATAAACTCTAAGTTTTTTCATAAATGATAGAAAAAGTTTTCTGATCTTAGTTTAACATCAAAAGTGCGATCGCCGCTCTTTTAGAGTGGATTAAGGTAGTGTAATGCAGCTTATTGATAATAGAATTTTTGAAACCTAAAAGTCGAGGGTTTTGGTTTTAAGATTTATCAAGCTTAAAGTACAATTAACATTAAGCTATAATAATCATTAGTCAACAACAGTTATTACTATGTCTTTTGCAGCTAAATATCGAGATCGGATTGTGATTAACCCAGACATTCGCAGTGGCAAACCTTGCATTGTCAATACTCGTATTGCAGTAGCAGATATTTTTGATTATCTAGGAGGAGGGATGACTATTGAAGAAATATTAGATGATTTCCCCGATCTTACCTTAGAAGATATACAAGCCTGTTTTGCATTTGCCGCCGAGCGGGATCGTCGTTTAATGGTTATTCCCTATGAAACTGCTATTTGACGAAAATTTATCACCTAAACTACCTCTGTTACTGGTATCACATTTTCCCGATAGCGCTCATGTTAGAGATTGTAGCCTAAAAGGGTTTCCCGATCAAAGGATTTGGGAATATGCGCGTATCAATGGATTTATAATTGTCTCGAAAGATTCTGATTTTTATCAACGGAGTTTGTTGTATGGCCAACCTCCAAAGTTCATCTGGTTGAGGATTGGAAATTGTACCACTTATCATCTAATCAGTCTTATTTTAAAACATAAACAAGCTATTAAGAGATTTAGCGATAATTCTACCGAGTCAGTTTTAGTAATTGCATAATCATATATTATCCTAAGTGATCGCTTTTCTGATCGGGTGCATTAACAAAGTATAATGCACTTTATTTATTGTTTATTGATGAAATGATCCAAAGACGTTAATTTAAAAGATTGAGGTCAGGGGAGTTTGTTCGGTTGGTCTTGTGTTAAGATTAAGCTAGAGTAAATTCTAATCTCCGATTAAAATTTCAACGGAACAATCACCATGAACTTTTATACCGTTATTCTGAGAAAAAGTGCAGATTATTGGGTCTCATTATGTCTTGAAAATGGATTAATTGGACAAGGAGAAACTCAGGAAAAAGCTATGGAGAAACTAAAAGAAGCGATTGAATCTTTTTGGGAGATTTATCATGATCAAGCCAATATATATACCAGTCCTATTCCTATAGACGAACTTCATGAGTTTTTAACTGTGGGAGATTCTGAAACTCCCGAAACTTACGAACTCAGAAAAGTTTATGCCTAAAAATATTCCTTCTCTTAAACCCAAAGCACTAATCAAAATTCTTGAAAAAGGAGGCCGTCAATTTTATCGAGAAGGAAAAGGTGATCATCGTTTATATTGTAGAGTATTGTATAATCAACGTCGAATCGTTCCTATTGATATAGGTGCAAAAGAAATGTCCCCTGCTTATGTTTTACGAATTTTTAGACAATTTGGTTTTACAGATGAAGAAATAGAACATTTATTAAAATAGATGATTGAATGCGTTTTTTCAAACGAAGAAATTATCTATTCTAGTACGCTTTATCTTAATTTTATTTCCAAAAGCTAAAATAAAGTGATAGCTACTTTTTTAAGGTACATTAACACAAGAGTAAAACCCTCGATTGCTTGTTATAAATTGATTTAATGATTAATTTTCACCCAGTCATCGTCGATAAATTAGCCTGCCTTAAAAACAGGTAAAGTGACTATCACCATTTTGCCTAATTTTTTCACTCTGGTAATGAACTTTTGATTATGAAATGATCCAAAGACGTTAATTTAAAAGATTGAGTTCAGGGGAGTTTGTTGGGTTGGTCTTGTGTTAAAATTGGGTTAGGGCTAGTCTGAATCATTTATCCTGTATCATTTAAGGGTGGAGAAAACTATGCTAAAAACCTTTAAAGCAATTTTGAAAAATAATACCCTTCAATGGCTTAATGAAACCCCTGAAATCAACTCCGAATATCCTGTTAATGTTTATATTACCTTACTAGAAGAAAATATTATTGGTGAAAATCGATCTAACGGTCAAAAAATGGCCAATGCTTTGAAAAAAATTGCTAATAATAATACTTTTACTGATGTTGATACCCAACAGTGGCAACAACAAAATTGGTGCGATCGCTCTCTTCCTAATCGGGATTAAATCATGTTATTAGATAGCAATATTATTATCTATGCCGCTCAATTGGAAAATGAGTTTCTCAGGGAGTTTATTGCAGAAAATTCTCCTTTCTTTTATTTCTCTCTATCTCATAAATGTACTGGTAGAAAACAGGAAAAAAGCTACGACTAGCGGGGATAAAAAAAGTATCTTGTATCGGAGACAAAAGCACTCTTATTATTGACGGAATAATTACTGATTCCTTGTATGGTTTAGCTCTCTCAAAAAAGTCCTGGGTATTTGATCAAATACTTTCTCAGGGATATTATTCTCTTTTATATTTATTGTTAGGCTACCTTGGTCTTTGTTAATCTGTAAATACTCCAGATCATTATTTCCTGCAACACGAACCAAAAAAGTTGTTTTAAATTTCGTCTCTTTAAATTCTTTGATATTTGCTTGAAAAACTAATTTATTGGAACCAATAATCGTTTCTTTAATACTAGCATCAAGATTATAGGTATTAACAACTTCTTTTTCAATAAACTGGGTAAATTTATTGAGAATTTCATCGATTAATTCTTGATTGATCGTAATTTTTTTAATAGGTTTTTCCGAGTCAATTACTAAAGAATCAATTTGGGTATTTTCAGAAAACTTTCTAATATTGTCATGATTAAAAATTGTCCATAAAAGCTGAGAAACTAGGGTTTTGCCACTATTATTGTAACCAATAAAAGTATAAAACTTCTTGGTTAAATCTATAGCTTGATTATTATTTCTAATTGATCCCAGATTCTTGATCAGTAGTTCCATATTATTTTTACCAATCACACCGAGAGGATAACTAATTTTTTAAAGGTGGACAAAATGTCCACCCTTAACACTATTGTAAACTGCTAGTTAACTGACTTTTGGCCTTAGCTAAAGCTTCGCTTAACTTACTAGCATCCCGTCCCCCAGCTTGAGCTAAATTGGGACGACCACCACCACCACCAGCGCAGATTTTAGCGATCGCACCGATAAATTTACCCGCTTGTAAACCCTTATCTTTAATCACCCGGGGACTAAAAGCGGCCACTAAACTCACTTTATCAGCTGCGGGAGTCGAGGCCAAAATCACCGCCCCTTCCCCTAATTTTTGCTGTAGTCTTTCGGCTGCGGCCATCAAAGCATTAGCATCAATATCGCCCAAAGAAGCGACTAATAGCTTAAATTCGCCGATAGATTCAGCTTGAGATAGCAAAGCATCCGATTTATTTAGTGCTAACTCCTGTTTAACCGCTTCTAACTGCTTTTGTGTGCCTTTTAACTCCGATTGTAGGGCCGTAATGCGATCGGGAATTTCCAGAGGTTTGACCTTAAAGCGATCGCACAAATCCCGCACCACCTGATCCCGTTCATTCAAATAGGCTAACACGGCAGGGCCGGCCACCGCTTCGATGCGACGAATTCCTGCGGCGATTCCCGTCTCGGAGATGATTTTAAATAAACCGATCTCGGCGGTATTTTTAACGTGAGTTCCCCCGCATAATTCCATAGAAACGCTAGGAATATCGATAACTCGCACTTCTGAGCCGTATTTCTCGCCAAACATAGCAATAGCTCCCTTTTGCTTCGCTTCTTCCAATCCCATCACCGCTATCTCGGTTTCATGCGCTTCGGCAATCCAAGTGTTAATCTGTTCTTCCACCTGTTGCAATTCAGCGCTAGTCAGGGGACGAGGACAGTTAAAATCAAAACGGAGGCGCTCAAAACTGACGAGGGAACCCGCTTGGGAAATCCCCCCATCGACAAGCTTTTTCAGGGCCGATTGTAGCAGATGGGTGGCGGTATGATTAGCTTGAGCGCGACGACGACAGGAGCGATCAATCTGAGCATTAATTGTATCGCCGGTGGTGACAATTCCCCGCTCAATCCGACCAAAATGGATAAAAATCCCCGATTCTTTCTGCACATCCTCAACGCGGATAAGCAGATTATCGCCAGTTAAATAACCCTTATCACCGATTTGTCCACCCGATTCGGCATAAAAAGGGGTTTTATCGAGAACTACCTGCACCTCAGTGCCTGCTGCGGCCGATTCCACCGTTTTACCAGCGACTAAAACCGCCGTTACTGTTGCGGTTGCTTGCAAATCCGTATAACCGAGAAATTCCGTCGGGTGAATATGTTCTGCCAGCTTATCTAAACTACCCTGTACCGTCAAATCTATGGTTTCGTGGGCGGCTTTTGATCTTTGCTGCTGTTTTTTCATTTCCTGCTCGAAACCCGCCGTATCGACGCTTAAACCCTGCTCCTCGGCGATTTCTTGAGTCAGTTCCAGGGGGAAGCCATAGGTATCATAAAGGGTAAAAGCATCGACTCCCGAAATCTGGCTTTTTTCTTTTTCTAGAATCGATTCGAGCAGTTTCTCGCCTCTTTCTAGGGTTTCTAAAAATCTCGCTTCTTCTCGCTCTAATTCTGCCTTGATCACCGTTTCCCGTTCCCGAACATTGCCATAGACGGACTCGGAAAGAGCGATCGCCACTTCCGCCACTTTGGTGATAAATTGACCTTCAATACCGATCAAACGCCCGTGTCGTACTACTCTCCGAATCAGACGACGCAGGACGTAACCTCTGTCAGTATTCGATGCTGAGATACCATCCGCTATCATGTGTACTACTGAACGCACATGATCACCGATGACTTTTAGGGAAACTTTCGTTTTTTCGTCCGCTTTCTGGTAGTCTATGGCTGCTAACCGGGCCGCTTCAGCGACAATCGGGAAAATTAGGTCAGTTTCGTAGTTATTGGCGACTTTTTGCAGGATTTGTGCCATCCGTTCCAAACCCATCCCCGTATCGATATTTTTATTCGCTAGGGGTGTCAGATTGCCGTCCGCGTCGCGGTTATACTGCATGAAGACGAGGTTATAAAACTCGATAAAACGGCTATCATCCTCTAAATCGATGGTTTTATCCCCTAATTCCGGGTGAAAATCGTAGTAAATTTCCGAACAGGGACCACAGGGACCCGTGGGACCCGATACCCAAAAGTTATCCGCTTCGCCCATTTTTTGGATACGATGGGCAGGAATACCGATTTTATCGCGCCAGATAGCGAAAGCTTCCTCATCCTCTTTAAAGACACTAACGACTAATCTTTCGGGGGGAAGGTTAAAAACTTCTGTGGACAATTCCCAGGCCCAGGCGATCGCTTGTTCTTTAAAATAATCACCAAAGCTAAAATTGCCCAACATCTCGAAAAAAGTATGATGTCTGGCAGTCCGGCCGACATTTTCGATATCGTTGGTGCGAATACATTTTTGGGAAGTGGTAGCGCGGGGAAATTCCGGGGTCTTTTGTCCCAAGAAAATCGGTTTAAAAGGGAGCATTCCCGCAATAGTCAGCAAAACGGTGGGGTCTTCTGGGACTAGGGAGGCACTAGGGAGAATTTTATGGTTTCTGGCCGCAAAAAAGTCTAAAAATCGCTGGCGAATCTCGCTTCCGCTTAGGTGGTTACTCATAGAAGATGTCAGTTAGTCAGAAAATGCCTATTTTATCCATTGTGGCATTTTTGCGTTTTAACTCTCCACCTTTACTCTCGCGCCGCTTGTCGGACCTGTTCTAAGTCTAAATCCAAAGCTTGAGCGATTTGTTCCACACTTAAACCCAAAGCAAGCAAACGGGGAATAGATTCTAGTTTTCCTTCTAGTTTTCCTTCTAGTTTTCCTTCCTGTCGTCCTTCCTGTCGTCCTTCCCGTTTAGTTGCTTCCTTCCATTCCTGATAGGTTTGAGATAAAGTCATAAACACCTCTCTATCCTCAGTTTCTAGGATGTTATTTATTTCCATATTAACCCGCCAACTAATCAATAATTCCAGCACATTTTCCCGGAAAGCATTACCTTGAGGTAATTCTAACAATTCTCGCACCGCTTGGTTTTGCGTTTTTCCCCGTCCTAATAATCTTAACCAAAGAGTCTCAGCAGTCACAGGCAATTGATTAATAGCGATAATTGCCGTGCGATAAAGCGAGGGAAGAAAATAGACTCCTTCTGGCCAATCTGGATCTAATTTTGCCCCAAATCCCTCTAAAACAGTGATACCAGCGGAAGGGGATAAAATCCACAAACGAGGGGCATTGTCTTCATTGTAACTCTGATTTTCCCGTTTAGCTTGTCTTTGCAGTTCGGCCAAAATCGTCAAAAGTTTCGCTAAACAATTACGAATCTCGCTCCGGTTGGGAGGATTGCGATAGGGTTCAATTAAGACAGTATTAAGGACAATTCTGCCTAATAATCCCAGATAATCGGGGTTGGGTTCGGGATTGGGGGAAAAAAATAAATCTATCTGTCGGGTTTCATCGCTGACTTCTTTG
>NZ_JADBTR010000150.1:0-22321 GCF_020246065.1 Microcystis sp. M144S2 | reverse complement strand
AGACCTCTTGCAAAAGTCTTAAGTCGATCCTTGTACAGCAACATTTTTGAAGATTATCAACTACTAATAAATAATTAACTGAAAGTCCCTCCCATTATTGTTTCTATCGTTTGTTTTCGGATTTATGCAAGAGGTCTTATGAGTGATAACTTATCCGATCGTTTACTGAGATTGATGTCCGATGGAGGCTGGCACTCTAGCCAAGAACTAGCGGAAAAAATTAGCCATCGCTTTTCGGCAACGATGCACGTTCTGAAAAAACGAGGTCATCAATTCGAGCAACGTCATATCGAAAGAAAGCGCTACGAGTGGCGACTAAAAGCGTAGCTTAGAGCGATCGCTCCGTGAATCCATGCCGTATGGGGGATTGTCTCCCCCTATACTGATCACCTCTTGTATTCGATTGCGAGATGAGCGAACAATATGATGTTCATAACAGACGAGTGCCAACCAACCTTAGAAGAAAGGTATTTTCTAAAAATCCGTCCCCAGCTTTACAAGCTACACGCGTCCCATTACCAATATGGGGTTAGAAAGGGAACAAGCCTAGCAGAGCATTTAGATTCTGTCTGTCAATTTCTTTTAACCATCACCCGTATCGCAGGAGTGCCAGAAGAAAAACGAGGGATAATTTTAGCCGTCGGAGTGACCCATGATTTAAATAAATTAGATGAATCAGGACGTAGTGTTAAGAAACTGGCGAGAGATCGGGCTTTTTTACAGGAACAGTTGGAGTTAGCCGGTGTATCGGCTCTGGTGAAAACCGAAGAGGATTACGAGCTAGTCAGAAGATTAATCGAGCGTCATTCCGGTCATAGTGCCAGCGATGGAATGAGATTTTTTCCAGAAGATGGAAATATTAAAAAATGGGCGGCCATGTTGATCGGGGCTGATCTATTCGACTTGGGGATAGGGGAAGAAAAACGTCTTCGTAAGGTCGAGAACGAATTAACGATCGCTCTCGGCCGTCCCTGTCAATTATTTCGTGTTTGCTTATCGGAGGATAAAGGGTATTTAACCTCGCTTTTGTTGGGAGCCTGCGAAGAAGTGTTGATGAAATATGGCTTACAGTCTTTAGCTATTTATCCCGACGGACAGCTATTTTTAGGTGATAAATTCCCTGATCGAGATCTGACGGAAGAGATAGCGATCGCTTGGCAAAATAGAATCGATCGGGTGTTCGGTAACAATATCGAACAACTTGTCCATCCGACGAAAGACGGGATTAAAATCGAGCTTCAAGCGATCCAACAAAATCCAGAGGAAACCCTCGGTTGTGTTATTGCATTGTTAGAAAAAAAGAAAGCGGGCATCAAATCCGATAAAATTCAACAAGATGTTAGCAAATACGCGGGAATAGCGGGAGAGAAAGCGGTTCGAGAAGCCGAAGCGGTTGGATTATTACCGATTGCCACTGCCGACGATTTCGCCATTTCTGAAGGTCTGAAGGCCGCTTACCTGAGTTATCGAGGGGCTGGTATAAATCCGCAGGAAGGTTGGGAGAGGATTGGCGAGCGCACTGGACTATCGAAAGAACAAAGGATCGCACTCGAACCTTTTAATTCTCAATACGGCCGTTGTCTGTTCGCAGCTAAATCCGCAGAGAGGGGAATGGAAGGGATTCAAGAGGCTTTAAGGGAATCTTTTCAACTACGTTTGGCAACAAACCTCCAGGACTCGGATTTGGAAGTATCCGAAGAAATGATAGCGGTAGTTTCTCAATGGCTGAATTTCCCTAATGCGAGAACTTGGCGGGCAAAAGACGAGCTTGACGCTTATATCGAAGCAAATCCCCGACAACGTTCCTCCCTCGGTAGCACATCGAAACAGATTGAAGAACTAATGTCGAATAATATGCCCCCAGAGACAAAAGTTCAATCTTTTTCCAATCGTCTCCCTGGGGGAATGAGTGCGGAACCGAAAAGACAAGCAGATACAATGGCTTCTCTCGCCTATAAATTAATGGCTGTCGGCGCATCTTTTCCCGCCGCTAGTAAGCAAGAACCGCTTTATCTTCATTTTGCTTTACCGAAAGGGTCTAGTCCCGATCTATTGAGCTTTTGGAGACGATTTTTAGAGGAGAAAGCGGCGATAGGCGAGGGAGGAACGGTCACAATCGATGAACTCAAGTTCTATAAAGTCGATAACGAACAGTTAATTTACAAACCTCGATCGATCGATGAATTGGGTATCGAGTTCAAATTGAACAAAGTAGTCGGTTTGGCTTTTCCTAAACGTCCTGAGTTTATCCAATCGACCGTAATTATCCCAATTTTATGGGGTGATGTGAATAATTCAATAGCCTTATTGAAAACAATTCACTTGGCCTTAGATTTGTCTCTTGCAACGGATTTCGGGTTTCCTTTTGTAGTCAGTAGTAATTTGGAGGTGGAATCATGGAATAATTTTTATGGAAGAGTTGAGGGGATTCCCTCTACTTTGCAACCGTTACTAGGAAACGGTCAATATCGGCGGAGCGGTCACAGTAAGCCAAAAACTTTAAGACCCGAAGAAATCGCCGAGGAAATTTTAACTCGATTAAGATGTTTGGGTAAATTAGCGATAACAATTGCTAGTCTTCAAAAGAAAGATGATTGCCTTTACGACCTCGCTCGATCGCTAAGAAGACCGATCGAACTTTACTATGTTATTCTTCGTTGGTTATTACGAGAACATGATGATCCGAATTTAGAGTATTTTTGGCACCAGATTTCTCAACCCTTGAATATTTTACTGGAGAGTTCCATGAAGGATGAACATGATCTATTAAGTCGCTATCTTAAAGAAGCGGCTAGTATTGCCGAAGAAGCGGTCTTACGGGGGAGTTCTTTCCGTCGAACCTCGCAAGCGGAACCGTTTACCGAATTTATTACTGCGATTCGTTCTCGCAAAGCCCATCTGTCCTGGGATGTGGTTTTCGGTGCGTTAGTGCAGAATTATCACAACCGACTTGATCGCATCCGCGAACACGGTGTCGGTGCAACTAAATACGAACAGATCAAGCGGTATTACGAGGTATTGAGACAACTTTTCGAGGAAGTTTATCAATCCCGCCCCGAAAAACTTCTAGCCGATAAAAAAACACTAGAAGCCGCATATCTTTTCTTCCTACAGGAAGCCAGGCAACGGATCAAGGAAGAATCGAAAAATCAACCCCCAACTGCCGCAGAAACTAACGAGCAATAAATAATCCACGAATATTCAGGAAAACGATTCTATGACTATCGAAAAATTAACCCCCTTTCTTGCGCCCGCTTACGAGAACTTCCCCAAAGGCAGAACGATCGGGCTAGTTGTTTTAAGAACTACTCGCTCCGAAACGATCTTCCGCACCGAAGGGTCTGGAGAGCCGATGTGTGGTGAATTCGTACAAGCGGGAATCAACGATCCGACAATTATCCCCCGTTTGGTTATGACAAAACGTAAACAGATCGCCCCAGAAAGACGGCGGGGACGGGAATTTTTAAGAGCAAATAACCTACTGTATAACGCGCCCAAGGGCGGCACAGTTTGTTCTTTAAACACGAACGCGCCCTGTGAATGCTGTATCGATTGTTTCCTGTACGGTTTCGCTGCGGGGGGTGAAGGCGCTCAGAAAAGTCGGGTTTGGACAGAAGACGCGTTTAGTGTTTTATCGAGTACCGAATTAATCGGGGAGCGGACGATCAACGCTATTTTCGAGAATGGCACGATGCGTGATGAAAAAGGAACCGCTTCTACCGCTTTGAACACGAGTGAGTACATTAAACCGGGGGTTCATTTCCTCGATATCGTCACTCTAAAAGATGTTACGGCCGACGAGTTACGCTACACGGTCGGAAATATTCTTATGACGACCCGTTACGGCGCGGTTTCAAGTCGATTAGGACGGATGGATAATGAAATTATCGGGGTTTTCGGCGGAATGGCGGAATTACCCAGTTCTCTAGAATTGGTGCAGTCTGTTTACGACTTGCTGGGAGCGCCTGAAAAGCTATTGGAACATCCTTTTAACACCGAGGAGCTAACTACCGCCGTCAAATCCGCGATCGCTCCGTGGACAAATAAGCGAGGTATTTCTATGCAATTATCGGAGGAAGAGTTAGCTGAGTTGATCTTGGATATTGATCGCCATTGGTCTTTGGACGATCAGGAAACCTTTTTAAAACGTCTCGATGAATCCTACGCTTCTTTCCGTAAACCTCGTTCTGAAGAAGTTGGCAAAAAGGGAAAAGGCAAAAAGGATACTTCGTCCGCTTCGCTGTAAATCGTTCACGGGTTAGAGGATCGAAAATTTTTCTAACCCTTCATCTCAAAATCGAATTTTATGCAACAACTTGAATTACCTCTCCCGTCCCTAGCGGAACCGAAAAAGACAATTTACGAAAGTGCGAGGCTGATCGAGCTTTGGTGTGCCGAACCCGTTTTTTTCGCCTCTAGAGAGTTATCCGACACCTACTATACCGAGGGAGCGATCGGTAACTACGCACTCGCTTATGCGTTTGGTTGGGCGCGTTCTCCCTACCGTCTGACGGGAACCGCAACCTGTAGACCGAGATACCGGGAAGACCTATCGCCTTTAGATAGTTACATTTTGCCCGCGTGGCCGAAAAATGATCGGACATCTTTTCGATTTGAACGTTTTAACGCACTGTCCGATAGTTACTGGTATGCGATGACGAATAATCGTGTGGCGATCGCCCGTGAAGACTTACCGATCAAACGCTCCGGGAAAAAGCCGAATACCTTTCGACCGAGCAATTTTCCTCAAACGGGACGACTACGGATAATAGAACGAGGAAGTCGTTTTCAAACTTTAGTGTTCGGAAATAGAGAATTGCCCGAATATATTCGCTTAGGCAAATTCACCAGTAAAGTGAAAGTAACCATCCTTTCCGAAAATAGAGTTATTCTATTACCCAACGGGGAATATCGTAGTCATATCTACCTCAATACTGCTGATATACCCGCTAGTGTAAATTTTTTATCGTTCGATCTAATTGCAATTCCGCCAGTCTCCCTTTTCAAAAATCTTCACTTTCAAGGAGAAGCTTGGCAGATAGGTGAATCGATTGTTCCCGCTTATTTAAAATTCTGCGGAGGGTGAAATTATGGATAATCAATTTTTAAATATATGGCTAGAGCCAAAAAGTATTGCGGTTTGTGATTCTCTTCCTGATAAACTCCATTTTATGAAACCAGCCCTACAACATCAGGTAGAAGTGTATGAAAAATCCCGCAATCACGATTTAATTCTCGATCTAGCACCAACTGGAACTGGAAAAACAAAAGCGGGTTTTACGGTTCTTTTACATAATCCCAATCAAACTGCGATTTATATCGCTCCGACTAACGCGCTTGTCACCCAACAAGCGGAAGCGGCCGAGGCTTTTGTGAGGGATGCTAAATTAACGCACGTTGTCAAGGCCGCATCGGCCAAGGAAATTCAGGGATGGTCAGATGATCGGGTAGGCAAACGATCGGGAGAAAAGCTCTATAATCTCCTTCAGAATCCCGCTACGATTTTTCCCGAAGTAGGAGCAAATAGACCACTTTTCTTAGTTACAAACCCTGATATTTTTTATTATGCTACGTTTTGGGCTTATAATAGCTTAGATAAATCTAACATAGCTAGTGAGTTTTATAGCAGATTTTCTACAATTATATTTGATGAATTTCATCTGTATAGTGCTAAACAGTTAGTTAGTTTGTTGTTTTTTATCGCTTACTCAAAGGTTTTAGGCTATTTCCAGCATGATCGGAAAATCGTTATCCTAACTGCGACTCCAGAGAAAGCCTGCGATGAAGCTTTTAACACTTTAGAAAGAGCGGGAATCAGAATTGCGCAAATTGACGGGGAGAGTAACCATAGTAATCAAGTTCCTTCGCAGACCAAAGTGGCTCTAGAAATTCGTCCGAAAATTGAACGAGACGAATATTTATTACAAATCGCGGATGAAGTCAAGGAAAAATATCTAGCGAATCCCAATGACAATGGTGCAGTTATTCTCGACTCTAAAGATCACATTAATCGGTTGGCCGATTTGCTGACGGAACGAGGATTAAAAGAGGGTTACGGAAGAATACACGGATCGACACCTCAAAAGGATAGACTTTTAGCAGTTCAAAAACCGATTATTCTCGCAACCAGCACTGTAGATGTGGGTTTTAACTTCGAGAAAAATCCAGTCCCAACCCGACAAACTTTAGATTGGTTAATTTTTTCTGCGAAGGATCGTCATTCTTTCTGGCAAAGATTAGGAAGAGTTGGCAGAGTATTAGGGCGCAAGATTACAGATATCCCGTCGGAAGCGATCGCCTATATAGATCCGAAAGCTTGGGAAGAGGGAATTCTCGAACTAGATCGATCAGGTGGTCGAGAGTCATTGAGAAAGATGCTAGAAAGTTTATCTTGCTTAGATCGTCCTTTTTTAAGTATTTACTGGCGTTCCGAAGCTTCTTTAGAGATAGCTCGTCCTTTATCCGAGTTAGAAGATCTTTTGACAGATTTACCCCAAATTAGCGTTATTGAAGAGTTATATCAAACAATGCGGTGTATCTTAGGAGGCACAAAAGACTGGAGTTACTATCGGTCTCGAATGCGTGTTTTTACTGGTGCGGAGAAGATTAAAGATATTTCTATTAAAAAACTAAAAAGTGATTGGAAATTTAGTAAGGGAGGTCAAGCGCTGATTAAAACTTTCTTTAAATGTTATTATCCTGAATATTTGAAAGAAATAGAAGCCGATCAGAATAAAATTAAATATTATGAAGATATGTTTAAAAAATACCCAGAAAATTTCGAGAGTTTGAAGGGTTTCGCTAGGATGTGGTATGCCACCTATCAGCCTATATTTCAATTCCGAGATAGTCTTTTTGACAACATTAAGGTTGTTGATCGCTTTAATCTTTTGCTCGATGAATCCGAAGAAACTATTATCGATCCTATTCATTTACTTAGGTATTATGATTTCGCTACCGATGGAGAGAAAATTGAACTTAAGAGACGAGTAGATAAACCTTATGAGCTTAAATTTATTCTATATAATCAAGATTCATTGGAGAAATTTAAACAAAATAAGCTGAATCGATTAATGGCTTTTGAGGACTGTAACCTTGAAAGATGGCTAAGAGGCGCAAAAATTCCAACTCCCTCATTACAACAACTAAGGCAACAATTCGTATCGGGAGTAATTGTATCTACGCAAGAAAATCAGGGTACAATTATTCAGCTTAGAAAACAAGGGCTAACAATATTTCCGATGTACGTTCATTTTGCTGAACAACCTAGACCGAAGGAGTTTACTTTTTTTCCGAGTTTATCTGGTATATTAGCGATCGCTTCCAGTGGAAGAAGATTAAAACTACCAGATGGCGAGGACTTTTACATAGCTTAAAAATAGCGTAAAACTTACAGCAGGCTGGAGAATATTTGTTATGACTAGCGTTACATCTAAATCCCTCACTTTACCGGAATTTCTCTCGCTAACCGATCCCGATGGCGATATTACCTATGAATTAGTCGATGGAGAAGCGATCCCAAAAATGTCACCGAAATTCTTTCATTCTCGTTTAACTGGTGCTTTATTTCTCGTACTCGATCGCTGGAATCAAGGACGGGGAGAAGTGGGAATCGAATGGGCGATCATTCTCAGCAAAAACGATCGAGATTGGTGTCCGGTTCCCGATCTTCTCTACATTTCCCCGGAAAGGTTAGGAGATATTCCCCTCACCGATGAAGCTTGTCCCGTTCCCCCGGAATTAGTCATCGAAATTATCTCTCCGGAACAATCTTTCAGCAGCCTGAGCGAAAAAGCCGTAAACTACCTAAAAGCGGGAGTCAGTCGCGTCTGGATCGTCGATCCCCGGGCCAAGCAGATCACGATTTTCTATCCCGACGCACCCCCAGCGATTAAAAAAGGCGATGACGAAATTAGCGATATTCTCCTCCCCGATTTAACCCTAACTCCCGGACAAATTTTCGCCAAAGCCCGATTAAGTTAATGCCCTACAGTCTCGTTCTCAATCTCACACCTCGATCGCCGATCTATCCGAATTTTCTCACCGGACGACACCTTCACGCGCTATTTCTTACCCTTGTCAGTAGTGTCGATCAGGAATTAGGGAACATTCTACACGCATCGGAGGCGGATAAAGCTTTTACCTTATCGCCACTACAGATGCAGTCTAGGGGAAAAACGATAAATTCCCCGCAGTGGCGACACGAACGGGAGATCGCGCCCGAAACTCCCTGCTGGTGGCGGATTTCTCTGCTCGATGACCGATTATTCGGTAAATTAACCTCACTCTGGTTGAATCTCAATCCAAAACAACCCTGGCATCTCGGTTCCGCCGATCTCGTCATCACTAGCGTCCTCGCCACCCCGCAATCGGTTCAATTCTGGGCGAACTCTTGTACTTATCAATACCTGTATGAAAACGCCTCGGAAACGAATCGGGAATTTGATTTCCTTTTTGCTACCCCCGTCACCTTCCGGCAGGGAAAATTCGATAGTGCCTTACCGACGCGGGAACTGGTGTTTAATAGCCTTCTTGGTCGTTGGAATCGCTATAGCGGTATCCCCTTCGATTCCATCGCCCTAGAGTCGATTTTCCCCAGTTTCTTCGATATTCAAACGAAATTAGCCGACGAAGCCTATAAAAACCAGTCGATCGGTTGTGTAGGCGAGATTCACTATCGTCTTTTGGGAGAGGTGGAACCCGCAAAGATTAAAGCGATTAATGCACTGGCGGATTTTGCCCTCTATGCGGGAGTGGGACGGAAAACCACCATGGGGATGGGGATGACTCGCAGAATTGCTAAGGAGAAAAGATAGCTATGGATGAATCTGATTACATACCGATCGCCGCCCTCAACGTCGGTTTTAGTCCTTTTCGTCTTCTGGAAATAGTTTTCAAGCATTTTTAACTCGTTCATAGGCCTTGCCCTTAGAATGCAGAATTTGTTATTTGACATAGCTCTAAACTAAAGCTAGTATAAAAGTATTTGATTTTTGAGCCTAACATGAAAGTCCTAGAGTTTAAAATTCATCCCACCGAAGAACAGGTCAGCAAAATTGATCAGTCTTTGGCTGCGTGTAAGTTGCTCTGGAATCTTTCGATCGCACTTAAGGAAGAATCAAAACAAAGATATTATCGCAAAAAACATAAATTTGATGAGTTTAGCCCTGAAATATGGGGGTTAAGTTATTCTGGGGATTACGACGAAAAAGAGTTTAAAACCCTTAAAGATAAAGAGAAAAAGCTTTTAATCGGCAATCCTTGCTGTAAAATCGCCTATTTTAAAAAGACAAGTAACGGAAAAGAATACACTCCTTTAAATTCTATTCCTATTCGTCGTTTTATGAATGCCGAAAATATTGACAAGGATGCTGTTAATTATCTCAACAGAAAGAAACTTGCTTTTTACTTTCGAGAAAATACGGCAAAATTTATCGGTGAAATTGAAACAGAGTTTAAAAAAGGCTTTTTTAAAAGTGTGATTAAAACCGCTTATGATGCCGCTAAAAAAGGCATTCGGGGGATTCCCAGATTCAAAGGAAGACGGGATAAAGTGGAGACTCTTGTTAATGGTCAACCTGATACTATAAAAATTAAATCTAATGGGGTTATCGTTTCTTCAAAGATAGGATTATTAAAAGTGCGGGGACTCGATCGATTGCAAGGGAAAGCTCCCCGAATGGCTAAAATTACTCGTAAAGCGACGGGATATTATCTACAGTTAACCGTTGAAACTGACGACACGATCTATAAAGAATCCGATAAATGTGTTGGTTTAGATATGGGTGCTGTGGCAATATTTACCGATGATTTAGGAAGACAATCAGAAGCTAAACGCTACGCAAAAATTCAGAAAAAGCGACTTAACCGATTACAGCGTCAAGCTTCTAGACAAAAAGATGGCTCTAATAATCAGCGTAAAACCTACGCTAAACTTGCTCGTGTTCACGAGAAAATTGCTCGTCAGCGAAAAGGGAGAAATGCTCAATTAGCCCATAAAATAACCAGCGAATATCAATCAGTTATTTTAGAAGATTTAAACTTAAAAAACATGACAGCCGCCGCAAAACCTAAAGAAAGAGAAGACGGCGATGGCTATAAACAAAATGGCAAAAAAAGAAAGTCTGGATTAAATAAGGCATTACTTGATAATGCTATTGGTCAACTTCGCACATTTATTGAAAATAAAGCTAACGAACGTGGCAGAAAAATAATCCGAGTTAATCCTAAACATACTTCACAAACTTGTCCCAATTGTGGTAATATTGATAAAGCTAACCGTGTCAGTCAATCGAAGTTTAAATGTGTTAGCTGTGGTTACGAAGCCCACGCCGATCAGAATGCCGCCGCAAATATTTTGATCCGTGGCTTACGAGATGAGTTTTTGAGAGCCATCGGCTCTTTATACAAGTTTCCCGTCTCTATGATTGGAAAATACCCTGGTTTAGCAGGGGAATTTACGCCTGATCTTGATGCAAATCAAGAGTCTATCGGGGATGCGCCGATAGAGAATGCCGAACACTCGATTAGTAAGCAGATGAAGCAGGAAGGGAATCGCACCCCCACTCAGCCCGAGAATGGCTCGCAATCCCTTATTTTTTCTTCCGCCCCACCTCAGCCGTGCGGGGATAGCCACGGCAAAAACAAACCAAAAGCCTTATCTGATAAGGGATCCAAGCGAAAGCCTAAAAAATCGCGGGGCGCAATCCCCGAAAACCCCGACCAGCTTACGATCTGGGATTTACTAGACTGATTTTTTAGACCGAGCAGAACCTTGAAAACTGAATTTTAGCGAATGGGGCGCAATCCTTACCTGAAACCCTTTTACATCAAGGGCTAAAGGAAGATGGGAAGCAATTAAGCTTAAGCCTTACTAAGGATTGAAACACAGATTTTCCTGCGCTTGTACGAACAGAAGAAACAATCCAAGTTTAAGCATCCGGTAATGGGTAAACAGTGTACTTATCAAGAAGCTTTCGAGATTCAGGCCCGACTGATGGCGAAATATCTCATGGACGAGACGGATAAGTATCCACCCTTGATTTTAAAGTAGGTAGAGGCGGTCATGTATTTTGTTGTCAGTTACGACATTTCCGACGATAAGCGACGAACCAAAATTCACAATACGTTAAAGTCCTACGGCCAACGGGTGCAGTATAGTGTTTTTGAGTGCGATCTAACCGATACCCAGTACGCCAAGCTGCGCGGGCGCTTGAGTAAGTTGATCAAACCTGATACCGATAGCATCCGCTTTTATTTTCTCTGCGCCTGTTGTCGGGGTAAAGTGGAACGTATCGGTGGTAAGTTACCCCGAGATAATACAATTTTTTTTGTTTAGCTCGGTTGCGCTTCCGGGTAGCTGTAAAAATTCTTAACTATTATGTGGTGGCTGAAAAGCTTATGGAATATAGATTCGAGATGATTTTCCTTTCCAACGCGGGGCGCACCTTATCCCGTAAGGTTTTGCGGGGTCTTGAAGAACTGGGTCACTTGCTGTATGATTGGTTTATTGCGGGTGCGGCGCATACGAACCTTGAAAATCCCATAGCGTATAGCTTTTACCACTGGGCGGTTCCAATTAATCTTAAACCCTACTAGGGATTGAAACCGCCCTACCAAAGTGCCAGAAATAATAAATTTCAAGTTCCAATTAATCTTAAACCCTACTAGGGATTGAAACCCGTCTCCAAATTCTTAAGCCGCGACCCCGCCTGTTCGTTCCAATTAATCTTAAACCCTACTAGGGATTGAAACACCCAGTAAACAGCAGGAAAAGTAAATAGCAAACTGTTCCAATTAATCTTAAACCCTACTAGGGATTGAAACGTATTCCCACAAAGTTGACAAGGTTGAGGGAACGGCTAAAGGTTCCAATTAATCTTAAACCCTACTAGGGATTGAAACCTTTTCTATGGATTCGATTGACGACGTAAAATTACTTGTTCCAATTAATCTTAAACCCTACTAGGGATTGAAACGATAGTCCAAGTCGCACCAGAGTTAGAAACAGTGTTCCAATTAATCTTAAACCCTACTAGGGATTGAAACATTAGAGAGAGCCGAAGTAACAGCCGATGACATTCGTTCCAATTAATCTTAAACCCTACTAGGGATTGAAACTTGATAAGTTACTTTTAACTTCCAGTTAATAACTGGTTCCAATTAATCTTAAACCCTACTAGGGATTGAAACGGCATTGCCGCAATGGGGGCAGGGATTTAGCTTGGTTCCAATTAATCTTAAACCCTACTAGGGATTGAAACGACGTAGAAGTAATTGGAAAAAGCGGAGAGAACCCAAGTTCCAATTAATCTTAAACCCTACTAGGGATTGAAACAAAATTTCATTTAGTATTTCCTGAGATTTACCAAGTTCCAATTAATCTTAAACCCTACTAGGGATTGAAACAAAATTTCATTTAGTATTTCCTGAGATTTACCAATAGTTCCAATTAATCTTAAACCCTACTAGGGATTGAAACATTTATTAGATTAAGAGTAGGCAAAATTTGAGTTGTTCCAATTAATCTTAAACCCTACTAGGGATTGAAACATCTTTTGACCGTTGAAGTTAACAGCGAATTTGAGTTCCAATTAATCTTAAACCCTACTAGGGATTGAAACTTGTTAGTTGCGATTCTAGTGATGATTACTATGAAGTTCCAATTAATCTTAAACCCTACTAGGGATTGAAACTGCGAATTAAAATATTTATTTGCGATCGAAGTTCGTTCCAATTAATCTTAAACCCTACTAGGGATTGAAACGGGTACAGGAGTCGAACCTGCTATTGAAAGCTTGTTCCAATTAATCTTAAACCCTACTAGGGATTGAAACTTGATCACGATGGTATTGAGTTAATCATTAATACCGGTTCCAATTAATCTTAAACCCTACTAGGGATTGAAACAAAGTAATCGAAGTGGCATCAACCGCCGCAATCGCGTTCCAATTAATCTTAAACCCTACTAGGGATTGAAACGGCTTTAAAAAATTGCCTAAAACTCGCACTCTTACTCTAGAAGTTCCAATTAATCTTAAACCCTATTAGGGATTGAAACAGATGATAAATTAGATTACGGTTTACCATATAGTTGTTCCAATTAATCTTAAACCCTATTAGGGATTGAAACCTGGAATCCCAGATGCAACCGAAACCACGGCAGGTAAGGTACAGTTCCAATTAATCTTAAACCCTATTAGGGATTGAAACAAATAACAATTATTTAGGAGTAAAAAAATGACAGTTCCAATTAATCTTAAACCCTACTAGGGATTGAAACATCAGTAAAAACTATTGGGAGTAAAGCAAGAAATGGTTCCAATTAATCTTAAACCCTACTAGGGATTGAAACATCATCAGGTCTTGGTTTTTGGATTTACAGAAGCGACTCACGTTCCAATTAATCTTAAACCCTACTAGGGATTGAAACGTGGTTTTGGTGCGAACCACAACGTAGTCGCTACTGTTCCAATTAATCTTAAACCCTACTAGGGATTGAAACCAGAATTAAATTGTCGAAGATAGCGAGAAGCGTGTTCCAATTAATCTTAAACCCTACTAGGGATTGAAACCCATCGTTACGCTCTATCTGATACCCTTCATGAACGAGTTCCAATTAATCTTAAACCCTACTAGGGATTGAAACGATACTAAATTGAAAAGGACCAGACCCAGAAAAAAGTTCCAATTAATCTTAAACCCTACTAGGGATTGAAACTTCCTTAGTCGAAAATGAAGCCTTAACCAATCTCGGGTTCCAATTAATCTTAAACCCTACTAGGGATTGAAACACGATTAAACGCTCGAAACTCGATAGAGCCACGGAGTTCCAATTAATCTTAAACCCTACTAGGGATTGAAACTAAATTCGATAGTTGGCATCGATCCAGAGGATGGTTCCAATTAATCTTAAACCCTACTAGGGATTGAAACTCCTGATTGGGGGGAAGGGGGGAAGTATTAACAGGTTCCAATTAATCTTAAACCCTACTAGGGATTGAAACACAGAATGAGTACAAATTCAAGAGACAAAATCAGGTTCCAATTAATCTTAAACCCTACTAGGGATTGAAACGCCCTAACGGCTGGTTTAATACCTGATACCGAACGTTCCAATTAATCTTAAACCCTACTAGGGATTGAAACTTCGGATAGTCTGTGACAATTAGTTACTAATCAGGTTCCAATTAATCTTAAACCCTACTAGGGATTGAAACAAAGATTTTCAACTAAATCAAGAGAGCCGTGAAGGTTCCAATTAATCTTAAACCCTACTAGGGATTGAAACATAAATCCTGGCTCTAAGGTATCGTTTGCAATTCGTTCCAATTAATCTTAAACCCTACTAGGGATTGAAACATTTGACCTTCTCCCCATACTTCAAGGGATACACGGGTTCCAATTAATCTTAAACCCTACTAGGGATTGAAACCTGATGTAGAGACTGGTATCCCAAAAAACCTTTAGGTTCCAATTAATCTTAAACCCTACTAGGGATTGAAACTTAACGGCACTATGCTTAACTCCTCTCAGGAGGTTCCAATTAATCTTAAACCCTACTAGGGATTGAAACCTTGTAAGTCACAAATCTAGAGGCTTGATAATCCTTGTTCCAATTAATCTTAAACCCTACTAGGGATTGAAACATCATCTAACCTTGATTCTACCCTTGATAGCCTCTCAGATAGTTCCAATTAATCTTAAACCCTACTAGGGATTGAAACTTAAATTACTTTGGAGATGATAATCGATATTGGTATAGTTCCAATTAATCTTAAACCCTACTAGGGATTGAAACTTCACTGGGGTGGGCTGTGGATTGATTTTCCTCACGTTCCAATTAATCTTAAACCCTACTAGGGATTGAAACTTTGGGTCGGATGGGAACCGCCACTAACAATTTTCGTTCCAATTAATCTTAAACCCTACTAGGGATTGAAACCTCAAAATCCTAACAGCGATTCCCGCCAATGGTTTGCGGCTGGTTCCAATTAATCTTAAACCCTACTAGGGATTGAAACATTACATCAGTCACTCTTCGGTTCGCACAAATCAGGTTCCAATTAATCTTAAACCCTACTAGGGATTGAAACTGACAATTCGCTGCCTGTTAATAGCTTGACAAAAGTTCCAATTAATCTTAAACCCTACTAGGGATTGAAACGGAAAAATTGTGATATTATAACCACCACCACAGGGTTCCAATTAATCTTAAACCCTACTAGGGATTGAAACTACAAGGCTTAAAAGGTGATAAGGGAGATAAGGGGTTCCAATTAATCTTAAACCCTACTAGGGATTGAAACTGGCAAAGGAATCAACCTTATTAAGGTGTAGGTGTTCCAATTAATCTTAAACCCTACTAGGGATTGAAACAGATGATCTCGGATTTTTGGATTGATTTGATTGCGGGTTCCAATTAATCTTAAACCCTACTAGGGATTGAAACAAAGTAATCGAAGTGGCATCAACCGCCGCAATCGCGTTCCAATTAATCTTAAACCCTACTAGGGATTGAAACGTCGCCATATAAAATCTGCCTTCTTATCTTGATCCGTGTTCCAAATAATCTTAAACCCTAATAGGGATTGAAACTTGTTTACGCCCGCCTCCGAGCGGGTTTTTTATTGTTCCAATTAATCTTAAACCCTAATAGGGATTGAAACTTGTAATTGACCACTGATACTGATAACTGACTACTGTTCCAATTAATCTTAAACCCTAATAGGGATTGAAACTTGGGTGATGCGAACTGTGCTTATTTCGTTGCTGCCGTTCCAAATAATCTTAAACCCTAATAGGGATTGAAACTGTTTCCAGGGTAGGGTAAAGTGCGACTCGGTTCCAATATCGGGACGTGGGGATCTTTTTCGTTTAAAACCTTGAGAGGCTTTTCAAGGTAAAATGCGGCTCGGTTCCAATATCGGGACGTTGGGGATGTGTCTGACCGTGATTGTAGTTTTTCGGTTCTTTAGATTGTCCGCTATTACTTTTTGCTTTTGCCATGATTACCCCGCTATTGATTCTCCGACCGACTACCCACTCTTTTTGAGAATGTATAGAGTAAATCCAGCAAAACCATCGATTATTATCAATGCAATTGTCAAGGTTTACCACCTATCTCTAGGATGCCACGAATGGCGGTCAATACTTCACTTTCTCTCACCAGAAGTAAAGTAGTACAGAGTTATCCCCTAGTAAAGATGAAGGGGAACTATAGTAGAAAGGGAACTGGGAATCGGAACGATGATCGAGCGACACAGAAGGAGATTGGCTAACGGGGAGGAGCGGGTCTATACCTACGGGGTTGGAGCGGACGGTGAGCGTCAGTCTTTGTCGATCCGTTCCGTTGATGATTCCCTTTCAATCTCCTGCTATAGGGGAGCAGAAAAAGAGCGGGTGGTAGCTGCCCTACTAGCCAATGCCAGTTTGTTGGTGGTGGGGGAAGCTGGTGCGGGGAAGACCTTTTTAGCGGAGCGGGTGATCGAGGACTTGTGGGGGCGGGGGTTTCCTGTGGCTGCCCCTGCCATCGGCACGGTCAAACAGATGCTTCTGGAAATCGCCGGGGATTTGGGGGTAGATACGGAGACGCTAGAGGGCAAACCGATGACGGCACAACAGTTACAGGAAACCATCGCCGAATGGTTAGAGGGTAACGTCGCTTTTCTGGTCATGGACAATGCCCACAGGTTCCCCGTTTCTCTGCGTTGCTGGTTGGAAAAACTGCATTTACAGGGACAGCCGATATTATTGTTGGCTACTTACCCCCCTGCCCGAGATATTTTTTTGAAGCTTCCCCGCATCGAATTGGAAGCCTTACCAGAAAGGGCGATCCGCGAAATCATGGAGGGGGAAGCAAACGATTTGGGATTGCAGGTGACACCGGGTAAATTAGCCGATTGGCAACAACGGGCGATCGGTAATCCCATGTTAGCGAAACGGGTGGTCAAGGAAGAATATTTAGGATTGGAGGGCAATAATTACGACCATACCCAGTGGATCGACGGTACTCCCCTACTAATTGCCGTTCTCATGTGCTTTATGATTCTCAGATTCTTGGGACTCGGTTTTAATAACACCAGTCTTTATCTGATCGGAGGGATACTGACCGTAGCGGTGGGAATGGTCAGGTTGATGATTTATTCCTTACCCCGACAGTCTAACCGTTTGGGACGCTGATCTTATTGATCAGTTGTTAGTTATCGGTTATCAGTTATCCGCTATTATTTGTCAGTTTACCGATTACCGATCACAGCAAAAAACCAACCCTTGCCGCTCGATAATTTAATTAAATTTACAATTCTCACTTCCTAATTCAGAACTGATAAACTATAACTTGTAATCTATAATTCACAATTTATAATTCATAATTTATAACTCATAATTTATATGATGAGCGTCACTCATATAGCCTTTTCGGTAGCTTTGACGAGCATAACGTTGGGAACCGCCAATCCGGAGATATTGGGCATAGCGGCGGTGGCGGCCTTGTTACCAGATATTGACACGGGCAAAAGCTCGCTCGGACGGCTCTTGTTTCCCGTCAGCAGTTGGCTAGAAAAGAGAACGGTTCACCGGGGCATAACCCACAGTTTCTTTGCGTCGGGTGTCGTCACCCTTGCGGCTTATCCCTTGGCCCTACTAGGTTATAGTCAACTCTGGTACGGTCTGATTCTCGGTTACTTTTTCGGCTGGTTTGCCGATGTTTTTACTAAGTCGGGAGTGCAGGCGTTTTATCCCGGTCGGGGAAGGATGATCATCCCCAGAAATCCCCGTTTGAGGTTGGCCACGGGCAGTAATGCGGAGTGGTTCCTGCTGTTTATTCTTGTGGTCGTCTCCATCCTGAGTATTTCTATCAATAGTGGTGGCGGTCTGATTCGCGGATTCAATCAGGCGTTGGGTTTGCCGTCGGGAGCGATCGAGACGGTGAACGAGGATGCTTCCCGCTATCTGTTGCGGGTTAGGGTTCAAGGGAGAAATGCCATTACCGAACAGCCGGTGGATGCCACCTACGAGGTAATCGAACCGTTGACCGTTAGCGATCTGCTGGTCAAGGACGAAGGGGGAACGTTGTACCGACTGGGTTCGAGTCAGGAATCTCAGATCATCGCCTCCCGCATTCGGGTGGAACGGGTCGCGCCAGTCCAAGTAAAGATCGAAAATATTGTCTTGGAAGATGAATATTTAGATAGGCTCGCTAATTTAACGGAACCCTTCGGCGCAGCTCAGGGTAACAGGGTATATTTAACGGGAACGCTGACCATTGCTGATGGTTCGGGTCTAAGTTTGCCCAGTCATGCCGACCGTTTCGATACTATTACCCTACAACCGGGTAACGTCGCCTACGCCCGACTTACCGCCGCTAGTCCCCAGTATGCGATCGACAAGTTGGGAGAATACAGCGTTTCAGGTCATCTCATCGCTAGGATAGTCAATGTTCAATAAACAGCAGAAACCACTACCCACCGCCGTTTTACGGGCCCCCAATTCCCCATCGGACGAATCATCGCCACCGTCTGGCATCCTTCTGGGGGATAACTGTTATTGGAATCCGGGTCATCTCCCCAACGGTCACATCGTCGCCATCGGTGCATCCGGTAGTGGCAAAACCCAGACCCTCAAAGCGATCGCCTATTCTCTCCGACAGACCTATCCCGATATTCAGTTATTTATCATCGATTTCCACGGTGATCAGGAGATTATCGGCGAAACTTGTTATCCCCTGCACATGGCCAGTTCTCACGGCATCAATCCCCTGATTGTCAACCTCGATGCTGAAGGGGGTGGTCCTCATCTACAGGCCATCGCCGTTACCACCACCCTCAAACGCTCCTTACAGTTGGGACCAAATCAGGAGGGTTTACTGTTAGAAATATTGCAATTTTGTTACAACCGGCGGGGTATCAGCCAAGAACAACCGACGAGTTGGACAAGGGAAGCGCCCAATTTTACCGATTTGCAGCAGGAGATCGAGTCGAGGGTCGAGAGCGGCTGTAAGGAATCCCAAAAACTGAAACTGAAACTGATAGCCACCTTCACCTACGGTGTCTTCTGCCGTCCCCAACCCGACTTCACCGAGAAACATATCCGCATCGACCTCTCGAAATTACCGCCGGAGATCGGGGCGATTGCCGCTGAATCCTTGGCCTGGCAATTGATGAACCAACACCGGTTAACCGGCGAAATCGAAGGGAAACTACCCCGTACCTACCTATTCATCGATGAGGCTAAGGAATTGCGGAAAAGTCGGGCCTGTGACCGCATCATCGCTGACGGTCGTAAATACGGGCTGGGTTTGGTGTTGGCATCCCAATCGGAACGACATCTCAGCGACGACGTGATCGGTAACTCCTCTACCAAAATCGTTTTGCCAGTGGATCAATCGGAAGTGAAGCGGGTGGCCGCCAAATTTCGGTTTGCCGAGAAAAAAGTAGCCGAGTTAGTACCCTTGACCGCCCTATGTCGTTTCGGCAAACAGGCAGAAGTGACCAGCATCTTTCCCTATCACCGGAGGGTAGAAGATGGTTAGCACTCTTTCTAGGTCAAAACCCCACCAGCGACGCACTGAGACGGTTTTCGCTATCCTCGACGACGCACCAGCTGGTACGACCTACGAAGGTCTGATCTCGTTGGTACGGGAGAAAACGGGTAAGGGTTGTTCCCGCAAGCTGATTAGTCGCTGGAAACGGGAACGCACGGGAGAAACCGTCTCGGAAATCCCGACCGTTTTAGAAATTCCAACTGTCTTGGAAACCCCGACCGTTTTGGAAACGATCGCTTCTCAAAAAACACTTAGACAAAGTTCAGTGCCTGGCCTGAGAGAAGCCGAAGGGCTTACCCTGAGAGAAGCCGATACTTCCCCCATTGTCCCCAGAATCGAGAAACACAGCGAGAAAACAAGCGAGAGCGTTGCCCTGAGAGAAGCCGATACTTCCCCCATTGTCCCAGAACCATTCTATTCCCCCCGTCCTGATTTCTTTCGTTATCTGACCGTTGCCGCCGCCGTCATCATCGCCCTAGTCGGTTGCAGTTACACCACCGCCCAAAAAACCCCCAGCACACCCGTTACACCCGTTACCACCTCTTACCCCCCTTATCAAGGGGGGATTAAGGGGGGATCCTCTCCGAAAAAAACCCACTCCACCGTACCGAGAGAGATCAAAATCCGATTGACCCTTACCACCCCCGCAGATCTGCGGGTCAAACAAGGTTCTCGGATCGTTGCGGGTCAGATACTAAGCGATCGCATTACCGAGAGACAACGACTCCAAACCCAACGTCAACAGTTGGAACTCTCCCTAAAAAAGTTACAGATTCCCCTCCCCGAACTCACCTTACCTTCACCACCCCCAACATTAAATAAACTTCCCCCCGTTTCCTACAGGCAAGAAATTGCTCATATTACCCTGAAAACGGGAGAATTACAACAGATAGAGACTAAAATAACCCAACAAAAACAGAAAATTTCTCAATTACTAGCCCTTCCCTCTGCCCCCCTTATCAAGGGGGGATTAAGGGGGGATCCCGTTAATGTCGCTTCCCTACCCACTTTTGTTACTATCGACTCTCAACCTTTACCCCCTTATCAAGGAGGCCAGGGGGGATCCGTGGAGACAATCATCGAGCATGAACGGGCGAAACTCTCCCAAATGGAAACGGAACGGGAACAGGCAAAAATACAACTGGACATCGCCCGTGCCGCTTTATCAACCGCCAAGGAAAAGCGTCTTCAGGAAGAATACCAATTGGCTCTAGAAGAAAACCGACGGGCGATCACCCTTCAGAACCAACAACTGGAAGTGGAGAAACAGAGGGCAGTTCGGGCCGCACAACTTCAGGAACGGGAATACAACCAAGCGGTGATCAGGACGAGAATACAGGAGATCGACGATGCACTGGTTCAATTGGCTACGGTTAAGGCTCCCTACCCCGGAACGGTCAAACGGCTTAAATGGCAGGGTCAGGATGATCGCCTTCTCACTGTCGAGCTTACTGTTGATGTGGACTCCCCTAAAGGCCGCTCCGCTTCCCTGTCTCGATAGCGGTAACGATTGTCTCCGTACCCTCACCGACGCGGCGATCGAACGTTCCCCTGAATTGCAGACCCTCGACGAACGCATCGCCTTGATCGATCGCCGGTTACAGTTGGCTGGACAACGTATCGACCAAGCCAACGCCCGACAATGGACGGGTTATCTCACCACCGACCCGATCGCCATTCTGCAAAATATCTTTGGGGGTGGTCAGGTACAACAGCAGAGGATGGCCATCACCGACCTCGAAATCAGGGCGGCCGACCTAGAGGCGGCCAAGGCTGAATTGGAACGTCAACGGGCTGCCAAACGCTCTCAACTGGGAGAACAGGTCTTGACGCTGGTGATCGCCTACGAAACCGCCGGCGATCGAGAACGGGCGATATTAGCCCAACTGTCCAATCACGACCTCTTGACCAGGATTACCGAGATCGATTACCGTCTGGGCGGTTCATCCACCGAAACCTATCTAACAAGAATCGCCCAACGAGAACAGTTAGAGATTCAGTTGAACCGTTACCGTCTCGAACGGGAAACCACCAAACGACAACTTCTATCCCTGACTGGGTTTTCTACTCCTGAAACTACTAGGGAAACTACTGGGTAATGGGCTGATATTCTCAGGGGAAAAGAAGATCAACAAGCGCCAATTCAAAAATGAAACGCATCAACCTCAAGAGTTGACAAAGAAAGGCTCATCAGGTACTGTCTGATCATTAACAAAAACAAATCAGACCCAAAATGAGCCACCAACATCTTAACATAGAACAAAGAAACTTGCTCTACCAACTTAGTCAGGAGGGGAATTTATCTCAACGGCAAATGGCCGTCTGGCTCGGATGTTATCAAAGCACGATATCACGAGAATTAAGAAGGAATCAAAGTTCCCTAGGCTGCTATCTACCTGACACAGCACAAGCTGAAAGCGAGACACGCCGAAAAAATGCCAAACAACCCTTTTAAAATGTCAGCGAGTCAGCCTTAGAGTTGGTAAAAGAAGGATTGAAAGATTATCATAGTCCCGAACAAATAGCAGGTCGTCTGAAAAAAGCTGGTCAAGAATCGCTCAATCATGAAACCATCTATCAAAACTACCCTTGACTGTGGAAAATATCAAGAATACCTACGCGGCTGGACGAGGAAAAATGGTTCTTCCGAACTTACACTGTAGAAAATTCCCCAAGCTCCCTCTCTGTCCAGCAATGCTCTAAAGTTGATAAATATCAATCTAACAAAAACTCAAAGCCCTATTGTACAAGCTTTACAAGCATGAGTTGTTGATAGTT
>NZ_JADBTR010000015.1:0-9134 GCF_020246065.1 Microcystis sp. M144S2 | reverse complement strand
TTGCGGTTTCTGCCGTCAAAATAGGAGGAACATCACTTAAACTAGCAGTTTGATAAACCTGTTCATTTCTAGCAAATAAATTGCTCATATCTTGAGAATAATTAGAAGCGATCGATAGCAAAGCTCCGGCAAAAATATAGATAGGTAAAGGTAAAATAAAACCCTTCGCCCACTGATAAAATTCCACCAACAAAAATAACAAAACACAACCCACAATCCAGACTTTCATCGCACTTTTTCCCTATTTTTACGAGAAAAGGTGAGCAAAAAGCCCACCTTTTATTTAACTAATTCCAGTAAGAATTTATTCAATCACGGGAGCGATTAACTCACGTCTTTCACCGGAAATTACTTTCACCTTACCTTCCTCATCGATATCGACCATGGCCGTATCCCCATCAGAAACCCGTCCGGAGAGAATTTCCTCAGCCAGAACATCTTCCAATAGACGCATAATCGCACGACGTAAGGGACGAGCGCCGTAGGCCGGATTATAACCCTCCTCGATCAAGCGTTCTTTAAACTTATCAGTAACAGACAAAGTAATATTTTGTTCTGTCAGACGTTTAAACACATCCTTGAGCAGGATTTCGGCGATTTCCTTGACCTCTTCCTTATTCAGTTGACGGAAGACAATAATCTCATCGAGACGGTTGAGGAATTCCGGACGGAAATATTGTTTTAATTCCTCATTAACCAGCGATCGAATGCGATTATACTGGGCTTCGGCTTGATTATCGGCAAACTCGAAACCTAAACCACCGCCACCCTTCTCGATGACTTTAGAACCGATGTTCGAGGTCATGATCAACAGGGTATTTTTAAAGTCCACCGTGCGACCTTTAGCATCGGTCAAACGTCCATCTTCAAGGATTTGCAGAAGCATATTGAAGACATCGGGGTGAGCCTTTTCGATTTCGTCGAATAGCACCACCGTATAAGGACGACGACGCACCGCTTCCGTTAATTGTCCCCCTTCGTTGTAACCAACGTAACCCGGAGGCGAACCGATTAACTTAGAAACCGTGTGCCGTTCCATGTATTCCGACATATCGAGACGGATCATCGCATCTTCAGAACCGAAGAAATAAGCGGCCAGAGCTTTAGTTAACTCGGTTTTACCCACCCCCGTTGGACCGGAGAAGATAAAGGAAGCAATGGGACGGTTAGGATTTTTCAGACCGACGCGAGCGCGACGAATGGCACGAGACACCGCTTTAACCGCGTCCTCTTGACCGATGAGACGCTGATGCAGGGTATCTTCCATGTGCAGCAGTTTCTCGGATTCGGTTTCGGTCAGTTTGTTGACGGGAACCCCAGTCCAAGAAGCGACGATGTGGGCGATTTCCTCGGCATCCACAAAGGGTTCATCGTTGCCATCTTCGCCTTTTTTGGTGGAAGCGAGATTCCGGATCTGGGTTTTGATTTCCATTTCCCGATCGCGCAATTCCCCAGCTTTCTCGAAGTCCTGACCGCGCACCGCGTCATCTTTTTGTTTGAGAATTTGCCGCAGTTCTTTGTCTAATTCCTTGGCTGCCGGTGGCAATTGGGAATTAATCAAGCGCACTCTCGAACCAGCCTCATCGATTAAATCGATCGCCTTGTCCGGTAAGAAGCGATCGCTAATGTAGCGATCGGACAATTTCGCCGCCGCTTCTAGCGCTTCGTCTAAGATTTTTAGTTTGTGGTGCTGTTCGTAGCGTTCCCGGAGACCGTAGAGAATTTCGATCGTTTCTTCTACGGAGGGTTCACCGACCATAACCGGTTGAAAACGTCTTTCTAGAGCCGCATCCCGTTCGATATGTTTGCGGTACTCATCCAAGGTCGTCGCCCCGATACATTGCAGTTCTCCCCGGGCCAAAGCTGGTTTGAGAATATTGGCCGCATCGATCGCTCCTTCGGCTGCCCCGGCACCGATGAGAGTATGAACTTCATCGATAACAAGGACGACGTTACCCGCTTGGCGAATTTCGTCCATGATTTTTTTGAGGCGTTCCTCAAATTCGCCGCGATACTTGGTTCCCGCCACTAACAAGCCGATATCGAGGGTGACAACCCGTTTTTCTTCGAGAATGTCGGGAATATCCTTGTTAGCGATGCGTTGGGCTAATCCTTCTGCGATCGCTGTTTTACCTACCCCCGGTTCCCCGATTAGGACTGGGTTATTTTTGGTACGACGACCGAGAATTTGGATGACGCGCTCGATTTCCTTTTGCCGGCCGACCACGGGATCGAGTTTACCCTCGCTGGCCATTTGGGTGAGATTGGAACCAAATTCATCAAGAGTGGGGGTTTTAGTGCGACCTTGGGAAGATGAACCGGCGGCCACTTCGGCGGTTTCCCCTAACATTCTGATCACCTGGGTGCGAACTTTCGAGAGATCCACGCCGAGATTTTCCAGAACCCTAGCGGCCACACCTTCCCCTTCGCGAATTAGTCCTAAAAGGAGGTGTTCTGTGCCAATATAGTTATGGCCCAGTTGACGGGCTTCTTCGAGGGAGAGTTCTAAAACTCTTTTGGCTCTGGGGGTGAAGGGAATTTCCACGGCTACGAATCCGGAACCGCGACCGATGATTTTCTCCACCTCCACGCGCGCATCTTTGAGATTGACACCCATGGACTTGAGGACTTTGGCGGCAACTCCCGTTCCCTCTCCAATTAGTCCTAGTAAAATCTGCTCTGTTCCCACGAAGTTATGGCCGAGGCGGCGGGCTTCTTCTTGGGCGAGCATGATTACTTTAATGGCTTTTTCCGTAAATCTTTCAAACATAGCCTATCCATCACCTACACAAGCGACCCTAGATATGCTGATTTTAGCACGGCTTTTTAGTTTAGCTGTCTCTCAGTGATCAGTTATTGGGGAGCGGCTATTAGTTATAGTGGTTGTAGCTCTGAAGATTTTTTCTGGGGTCAATCGGTCTTAGCTCACTTGCGGAGATGCCCGGAATCTCCCGGATTATGGTTTTGGCCCACCGGAAACCTGCTGATAAGTTGTTCCCCGTTGCATAATCTCCTAAAGTCGTGGTCATTCCCATCCCTCGATCGCTCGACTATTGAGCGCCCATTTTCAGACCAAAACTCGAAGTATAAGCAGATTAAATATTACTACCTATTGACAAATTAGTATATATGTTGTACGAGGACGGGTGATATACAGAAAGTTGACCCATATCTTTGCTCTGGACAGTGTTGTGCAGAAAGTTTTCGTATAATGTGTAGTTAGGGCACGCAAGGAGGCAATCGTTCAATGCAATTCGCTCTCGTCAACAATGACCGCGTCGAGGCTTTCCCCGGTGGCCGCGGGTCATGTCCAATCTGCGGTTCCGAAATGGTCGCCAAGTGCGGGCCGAGAGTCATGCACCATTGGGCGCACCATCGTCCGAAGGATTGCGACCCTTGGTGGGAGAATGAAACGCCATGGCACCGCGAATGGAAGAACCTATTTCCTATTGAATGTCGCGAAGTATCGCATACCGCCGATGACGGGGAGATCCACAGGGCGGACATAAAAACCGTTACTGGAATCGTCATCGAGGTACAGCATTCGTCCATGACCGATGCCGAACGCCAATCTCGCGAAGAATTCTACGAAAACCTCGTCTGGGTGATTGACGGTTCGGGCTTCCGCAAGAACTTCGACATATATCATGGCCTTCCCGATCCGAAATCGGAACTAGCCCGCGACTTAGTGTGAGGCAAAGTACAGCGGCACATGATCGGGGCTAACGCGGGTGCGGGTTTGTTCTTTCGCCTATCAGAAGCCCGTGAAGAAAACCCTAATATTACTAAGGCAGAAGTTTGCTCCGGTAGGATACATAGCATCTATGAGATCCAAGACGAGGTTGACAAATCGTATAATGGATACCATCAGTACTATTGGGTGCGACCTCGGACGACTTGGTTGGATGCAAAGTGTCCGGTGTACATTGACTTTGGTGACGATCGCCTTGTGAAGCTTGAGATATACGACGACTCCGAATTGGAGTGCATCCGCTATGTGTCAAAACGCAAATTCGTGCATGACGCGATGGTCGAAACTCAAGCTCATGACATCGCAACTCGCTTCTACCCGCTTCCAGAGAACGTGCCCTAACAAAACGTTGCACGCGAGCGGGCAGCAACGTCAGTGATCGCAATCTTGTAGGGTGCGTTCCCTAATGCAAGTCCTACCGATCCAGCGATCGATTTTGGGGAACGCACCATGCACATTGATTGAAGCTGTGAGTCTAAGCTTCGTGGGTTGGGTTGAGCGAAACAAGACTGGGGCGAAAATAGCTCAATTCGCTTGAAAAAGCGAAACCCAACCACCCCAAAGGTTACTCTTTATTGGGTTTCCTTGAGTCAACCCAACCTAAAATAATTGCTAAACTACTGCTATCATCCAAAGTTAGTGACGGCGGGTGAGTTCAACCGTTAGACATTCAATCGACTTACAGATCAGAGGCAGGCATTGACAATTAATGTAGGATTAGTTAGTATGATGAGCTAATCCTACTGGGCTGTCGTGGGCAGTTTAGGGCAATGAGTAAGAAAGTTAGCATCACCTTAGACGACGAAGTTTTGGACTTTGTAGATCGACTAGCAAGCAATCGTAGCCGCTTTATCAATGATGTTCTCTGGCAAGAGAAGAAAAGGGTTTTTATGAAAGAGCTAGAAGATGCTTATAAAGATCAGGCCAATGATCCAGAGATGCAAGCAGAAATTTCTGTCTGGGATATTGCAGTGGGCGATGGTCTAAATGCCTAATGGAAGACTAACCTATAAGCGAGGAGAGATATGGTGGGTCGATCTGAAACCGGTTGTTGGTTATGAAACCGATAAAGAACGCCCTTGCCTGATTTTACAAAACGATATTGGCAATCAAAATGGAACAACGACAATAGTTGCTCCATTGTTGCCGGGGAAAAGGACTTATCCTTTTGTTGTCAATATTACCCCGACAGTGCAGAATGGACTAGACGGAGATCGACACATCAACTTAAGTCAAATGAGGGCTGTAGATTCTCAAAGAATTAAGAATAAACAGGGTGTTTTAGAAGACGTTTATTGGCAAGAAATAGAGAAAGCAGTCTGTATTCAACTCGGTTTCAGTTTAGCTTTTAAGCCTTCATAGTGCGATGCCAAAGGCACTGCGTAGCAGAGCGCATCGCCTCGTGGGTTGGGTTGAGCGAAACAATACTGGGGCGAAAATAGCTCAATTCGCTTGAAAAAGCGCAACCCAACCACCCCAAAGGTTACTCTTTGTTGGGTTTCCTTGGGTCAACCCAACCTAAAATAATTGCTGCTCTATTGATCGCCCATTTTCAGGTCAAAACTCGAAGTATAAGCAGATTAAATAGGGTTTGCTGAAAAAGTTTTTCCTGGGGGCAGGGTGTAGGGTGTAGGCTTCGGCCGTGAGCTCAGCCGAACGGGTGTAGGGTGTAGGGTTTTACTGATTTTGAGGGGGTCAATTACCCAATTTTCAGGGAAAAAGTACCTGAATTTTCCCCCCGATCACTCCCATATCTGGTACTTTTTGGAAACCAAAAAGTCTAAAAGTCTTATACAACAAGGTTTTTAGATTTATTCAGCAAACCCTAAATATTGCTAACTATTGACAAATTAGTATTTTATGTTATGAAACGGGTTGATATGCAGAAAGTTGACCTATATCGTTACTCTGAAGAGTGTTGTGCAGAAAGTTGACCTATAATATGTATTTAGGCAAAGAGTCAGAGTTACATAGCTAGACTCATCCAAAGTTAATGATAAGATTGGGACATACACGGAAATGCAAGATCTACTCCTATGTTCTACAAACTTCCACTTTTGCTTACTCCTCAACCAGAAGGAGGATTTACAGTAACTTGCCCTCTTCTACCTGAACTAATCACAGAGGCGGATTCTTTGGAAGAGGTTCTGGAAAATGCAAAGGATGCCTTTGAGGCAGTTTTGGAAACTTATCAAGATTTAGGGAAAAAACTTCCAGTCAACTTGCAAGCCTTTAATCAGGAGTCACCTGCCCTAGTAGAGGCAATTATTTCTGCATGAGATACAAAGAACTAGCTCAAAAACTGAGGAGGCTTGGCTGTGAAGAAATAGAGAGAAAGTCAAAAGGATCACATAGAAAATGGCTGAATCTCTCTAATCAAAATGTAGCAGTAATTCCTGATTGGGGTAGTAAAGACTTAAAGTTCGGAACAATTAAGGCAACCATAAAACAGCTAGGCATAGAGTGGAGTGCCTTTGAAGAGGCATAACAAGTCACTACATACAAGGGGCTTAAACCCTGTGTTGGCAAAACTTGTCGATACCTCAGTAAGGTGAAAAGTGCTATATGTTATGATTTTCAGAGTAAGCCTGAGATGATAAAACACCATGAAAAATCGCATCTTTACTGTTATTTTGTACAAAGAAGATAATATGTACATTGCTGAATGTCCAGAAGTTGGCACAGTAGATCAAGGAGAAACAATTGAGCAGGCGATTGCTGGATTGAAAGAAGCCACACGGCTTTACCTAGAGGAATTTACCTTACCAGAAACATCCCCTAGATTTGTGACCAGTATTGAGGTTAGTTATGCCTAAGCTGCCACGAATCTCTAGTGGGGAGGCAATTAGATCTCTTGAACGCTTAGGCTTCGAGCAAGTTCGTCAAACAGGTAGCCATGTTGTGATGAAGAAAGAAACCGAAGAGGGCAAAATTGGTTGTGTTGTCCCTTTACATCGGGAATTGAAGGTTGGTACATTAAGTGGAATTCTGAAACAAGCCCAAGTCACAGTTGAAGAGTTCATTGAAAATCTGTAGAGTCTGACAAATCACTGCACTCGAAGTGATACCAAAAATATTTAGTCCCCCCAGAGAACCCCCTTAGTCCACATAGCACACTTTTCTTTTTTTGTCAAATTTTATGTTAAGAAATATGTAACTAATGGATAGGGGGACTGTCAAAGATTAACCGTCTTCGTATTCGGGGATTCTCTCTTTTTTCTTCTCGGTGATATTGATGCGGGGGGGATTGTAATCCGGTTCCACGTCATCATCCCACATATCATCCTCGGCCTTATCTTCGTAATCGTCGTACTGAGGACGAGAAAAGCTTTCTGTGCGTTCTAACCGCGCTTCTCCCCAATTATCTTCTTCTTCCTCGTATTCTTCCTCATAATAACGAGCTTCGGCCCGTTTTTGCGGTGGGGGAGTGGCGCGCAGGGGTTCTTTTTCCCATTCGTCCTCACTCCAGCGTTCTTCAACGGGTTTAGCGGCCTCCACGGGAGTGCGGAGGGGAATACCCGTACCTAACTGATTTTCCGGACGAGCAGCGGGAGTATAATAAGCTTCTTCCTCTTCTCTTTCCCAGGGGGGACGACCAATACCCAAACGTTCCAAAACTCCCACACTAACCTGCGTGAGACGTTCCTCGGCCCCTTCAAAGACGATTAAGCGATTGGGACCGCTGCTAACCACTTCTTCAATGGCAATTTCGTAGGTGCTGATCAATTGTTCGGGGATCAGAGGCAATCCCAGGGAAGCGATGATAATGGAATGTAATTGACCACTAAGGGGATCAAATTGATAATCGCGGACTTTGCCTAAAGGTTCGCCGGTTTCCGTGATCACGTCACTACCGATTAAGGGAGTATAAGCATCGATATCGACGGATTCCAAGACGTTATCATCTTCAACGAGAACCACATCTCCCGTCTGACTGATGCTCGATAAATACATATATTGAGGCATTCCCGACAAGGAGAGGATATTATCGCGGAGTCCCAGGGCAACCACTTCTCGTTGATCGATATCTACTAGGATATCTTTAACAACGCCGAGTTTTTTGCCTGTATTGCGAGTGATAACCTGTGTATTTAAAAATTCTGAACGTAAGCGACTATTCTCTGTGATCATTTTTTCCTATGGGTAGGCGTTAGGTCGTGGGAATACGAATTAGTGTAGGCTTAATATATAGGGCGAAATCGAGTGTTAATTTACCGATATTAGCTTAGATCTTAAAGTTCCCTGAGATTAACACTTTTTTTGGCCTTGTTTGGGCGATAGTTTCGGGTGATAGATAAGGTTAAACCCATTTTAGCTAATTCTTTACATTTTTTTAGTAACAACAAAACAGGAGCTAGAGAGAAACTCCCTTGGCTCCTGCTGTCTAGATTTTGATTACATAGTTAAAGACTGCACCTCAGTTTCGATCAGTTTAGCCAAGTCTTGCAGGAAGGAGGCAGCATCGGCCCCGTAGATGACTCGGTGGTCACTGGTGAGATTAACCGTCATCTGTTTTTGCACTCCGAATAAACCATTATTGTGGACGACGATTTGGGGACGGGAAGCACCCACGGCCAGGATTGCGCCTTGGTTGGGGGGTAAGATAGCGGTAAAGCGATCGACTCCGAACATTCCCAGATTAGAAATGGTAAAAGTACCGCTATTGTATTCTTCTGGTTGCAGTTGTTTACTGCGGGCGCGATCGACTAAATCTTTCCAACTGCGGGAGAGGGAATAGATATCCATCTGGTTAGCAGAGCGCAAAACCGGCGTAATTAAGCCACCATCGGGCATAGCTACGGCTACGGCCACGTTAATCGCCCCGTGGTATTGAATTCCTGCGTCGCTATAGCTGGCATTAACTATAGGATGTTTAGCGAGGGTGTTGGCTACTGCTTTTGCTAACAGGGCCGTCATGGTGACACCCTTGGATTTTAGCTGTTGATAGAGTTGATCCAGTGGGTCAGTGGTGATAGTGTAGCCCACTTGGAAGGTGGGAACCTGTAGGCTAACCGACATATTCTGAGCGACGGCTTTTTGCAGAGTGGTGAGGGGAACAGTCCGACCGACGACTGGGGCGCTGGCTGGAATCGGGGCTTTAGGAGCCGCTACAGGCACACTGACGGGTTGCGGGGGAGTAATGACGGGAGCGGGGGCGGTGCTGACTTTTCCTGTCGCTTTTTCTACGTCTTCGGCGGTAATTCGTCCGTGGGGGCCGCTACCCACTAGGGTTTTCAGATCTACCTTTAATTCTTTAGCCAGTTTTTTGGCTCTGGGAGAGGCGACTAAACGGCCATTATCTTTAACGGCGGCGACGGGGATCGAAACGGGAGGCGGAGCGATTTCTGGGGTCTCTAGGGGCTTGCTAGGGGCGACTGCGGCG
>NZ_JADBTR010000149.1:0-16982 GCF_020246065.1 Microcystis sp. M144S2 | reverse complement strand
TTCAAATATTTTGAGTATAAATACTCTATATACTCACTTCTCTGCGATGCAGTCGCACTCGCGGGAGCGCATTTTGTAGCTTGCTTAAAGCTTTGTTTCTGTCTGTATCACTTGTTACTTTTTAAAATGAGAATTGCTGCCTCATTATATAAAGCCTTTGAACCGGAAGAGGCCAAGAGAATTTTAGATAAACTCGAATTTCATTACACTCCCAAACATGGCAGCTGGTTAAATATGGCAGAAATTGAGTTGAGCGTTTTGAATCGTCAATGTCTCGAGCGTCGTATCCCAGACATGGATAGTTTAAAACAAGAAATTAAGGCATGGGAAGAAAATCGAAATGAAAAGTCAAATTCAGTTGACTGGAGATTTACTACTGCTGATGCTCGTATTAAATTAAAAAAACTCTATCCTATCCCTCAATTCAAACTTGACAGACTACTAGCAGACCGCACTTCATCAGAGAAAGTGATCGCAGTAACTTGACAATTAGCCAAAAACGCAGTTATTATGTCCCTATAAGATCAGCAATCAAACTTGAGTCGGCACGCAGTAACCCACAATGAGGTTATACTATCACATCGTTGGGTTGCGTTCCTTGACCCAACCTACATTTTATCACATACCAACTTTACTACTATTTTTCGAGATGCCATTTAATGTCAAGTAAGTTTATGAATAAAGTTAACATTGAAACTAAAACCCCAATAAGAGTAGCGATTTTGGGTGGAGGAGTAGCAGGAATTACAATAGCTAGTGAGCTATCTAAATACTCAATGTTCGACATAGATATTATAGAAAAATCTTCAGTTTTAGGTGGATTACACCGATCTGTTGATATAGGCAATTTAAATTATGATATTGGGGCATTTCTTTTTACTAGAGACTATGGTCTGTTTGACTTTTATCCAGATATTATCGATCTATATGTTCCAGTAAATTGTAAGCAAGTGAACTCTCGTTTAACCCCTAAAGGTAATATCGATAAATATCCCATAAGTATAGAAGGGTACATTGAGGATTATGGATTACTAAATTTTTTCTCTACCTGCGTCGAGATAATTGCTTCAAAGATTTTATATTACAAGAAGGATACGCTCTCATCATGGATAAAATACTATGTAGGGAATAATCTTTATAATAAAAGTGGTTTAAAGAATTACATAGAACGTTTGTATGGAGTTTCTGATGAAAATATAGATCTTCAATTTGCAACAAAAAGAATGTCCACAATCCAACAAGTATGTTCGTTAAAGTCAATACTGTCTAAAATAATCAAGCTCAAAAAGCCAGGGTACTTGTTGAAAAACGATAATTTAAATGCTTTCTCCAACTCGGTTTATCAACCCTTGGCTCGGCCTAAAGAAGGATTTGGTAAAATCTACAATGAAATCATTAGAGATACCTTGATATCGAGCGGAGTTTCAGTGTTGACAGACTGCCAAGTAAAAGCCATTAGACCTTTAGATAAAGGATTTGAAATAAAATTTCCAGATAACAGTATAAAAATCTACGATAAATTGATTTCAACAATTCCTCTAGAAACCATAGCACTTCTGCTTGGAAAACAACTTGATTTTCCAATTGAATATAGAGCTTTGTTTTCTTTATTCTATTGCTTTAACGGCCAGTTAGGCTATGATGCTCCTATCCTGAGTAATTTCACCGAAGAAGCAGCATGGAAGCGAATAATTACTTTTTCTAAATATTACGGAACTTATGAAGGAGGTGATTATTTTTGTGTTGAAGTTCCCGTAGAAAATAGTAACACAATAGACAAAATACAGCTTCGAGAAGACTTTGAATCACACGTAAAACATTTCGGCTTGTTCCAAGGAGAACTAAAATACCAAGGGGATATCATAATCCAGAATGCTTATCCAGTGTATAGTCGTGCTATTGTCGATAAAATTGCTTCAGCTAAACATTCCTTCAAAGAATTGGGGATTGATGTAGTTGGAAGACAAGGGGAGTTTGACTATATTTCTGCCGGAGAGTCAATTGCGAATGCTAAGAAACTTGCAGAGAAAATTAAAGCTAACTATGGCATTTAAAATTCATTTTATGCGATCACCACCAAGTGGCGCACCGTCATCTTGTTGATTAAATCTTAAAAACGCGATCAGGTTTTCTTTTGAAATCTAGTCCGATCGCTGATCTTGTAGGTTGGGTTGAGGTAAGGAAACCCAACATTACTTTTTCCCAAATTACCACCCAATATCTGAGTTATAATCAATACCATCAATTCTACACCTTAATCAAATAATTTAACTTATGTCTGCTACAATTCGTGAAGAACTTCACCAACAGATTGACCGATTACCTGATGACATTGTTGAAAAAATTGCCAACTTTACCCGATTAATTTCCCCTGAGCCAAACAACATTTCAGAATATACTAATTGGCAAGATGAAGAATGGCAAAAATTTTCATTAGAGCAATTTTTCAAAGAAGAAGATGAAATTGAATATTCCCTAGCAGATGCTCAAGAAATTTATCAACCATGAAACCAGGTGATATTGTTCTAATTCGTTTTCTTCAAGCAGACTTGAAATCAGGAAAACTACGTCCAGCTTTAATTATTGCTATTTCACCAAGTCGCCATCGTGATTTATTACTTGCTTTAATTTCTTCTCGTCTTCATCAAGCTACTCTAGGATTTGATGAAATTATTAATACCTCAGATTCTGACTATATTACTACTGGACTTAAAGTGGCTTCTTTAATTCGGCTAGGACGATTAACAAGTGTCGAATCATCTGTAATCAATGCACGTTTAGGAACTATCTCACCAGAAAGACTAATACGCATTAAAAATCTTTTAATCAATTGGCTAAGAAAATAAAATTAGTGTGATCGCCGTCATCTTGTCGATTACACTTTAAAACTATGTTCATTTTTGCTTTTGAAAGTGCGATCGCTGATTCTCTGGGGTACATTAACAAAAGTGTAATGTGCCTTTTTCTGTGGCATGATGAGTTCGATAATCGATAATCTGCCTTCCGTGCCAACGAACAACTCTGAAATACAGAACCAAGCAAGAAACGTCTTAGATGCAATTGCGTTTACTCCCTTTGAGCAATGCCAACCCTTGAGCCGTGATTTTAGCGAAATTCCCGATCTTCCTGGTATTTACGCAGTCAGACATAGATATCAGGGATTGCTTTACATTGGTAAAACCAAAAGCTTACGAGGTCGTTTTAAAGGTGGACACAAAGCTTTTTTGTGGGCTTGGCTCGATCAATATACAAGTGAAGATGTACGAATTTCGGTGCAGACAATACCTTACTCAAAAAACCCTGCGCTACTATTAGAACTAGAGGCGATCATTTTAAGGGCAACTGAGCCACCGTATAATGTTCAAATTCATACTGGAGTCCTAACCCATGCAAGTGAAACTTTCGGAGCAAATCTCGTCTGCGGATGCGGAAAATATTTTAAAGTGCTTACCAGACTGGATTCAGGATGCCCTGATTGCTCGCGCTACTGAAATTGATTATCCCGTTGAAGCAATCCTTGAGATGGCGATCGCCAGTTTTCTAGACACAGAGGCATTAAGTTTTGCCGACTGTAAGCCAGGGCGAGGTCAATAAGTGCGATCGCTCTTGTAGTAACGCACTAAATTGATTGTTATTCACCGTAATTATCTGATTTTTTGGATTTTTATTAATGCGATCTCCGAGCTTGTAGCTGATCTTGTAGTGCGATCATTTTTTGATGATGGGGAGGGGCGATGGTTTTTGGGAGGAGCAATTTTTGGGGAATGGCGATTTGGATGAGGAGAGGCGATCATTTTTGGGGAGGAGGAGGGGCGATTTTGAGGAGGAGGGGCGATCGCTCCCTAATCAGTATAAGTTGATATAATTATCGTATGTTTATCTGGTCGTCAAAATGTTGCTAAAAATCGTACAAATCGGTAATTCTCAAGCAATTACAATTCCTCAAGCAATTATGGAACAGTGTGAACTTCTGGACGAAGTTGAGGCGATAGTTGATGGAAAAAGAATTATTCTGAGTGCTAAAAAGAAGGTGAGGGAAGGCTGGGCTGAGTTATTTGATGATGCTCCTATTGAAGCCGAGTTACAGGATTGGTTAGGGGTGGAAAACGAGTTTGAGCGGCAAAATCAATGGTAGAAAGATTTAGCATCCTGTTGGTGGCACTCGATCCAACTAGGGGGTCTGAACTGCAAAAAACTCGACCTTGTGTTGTTGTTTCTCCTAGTGAAATTAATGCTCGATTAAGAACAGTCGTTATTGCACCAATCACCAGTACTGTCAAAAATTACCCAACAAGAATCCCCATTGATCAAGAAAATGTGCGCGGCAGTATTGCTTTAGACCAAATTAGGGCGATTGACAAAACCCGAATTGTTGCCACAATTGGCAGTCTTGACGAACGGGTAGCAATGGTAGTGGCTGATCGATTGGTTGAATTTTTTCACTACTGATTGTCACCGAATTTGTTCGGTTTTAGTATCGCTTTTTTATAAAACAGGGAGAGGTGATCGCTTTTTAGAGTAAGGGTGAAAGGGCGATCGCTTTTGGGAGGAGCAATTTTTTGGGAATGGCTATCGCTGTTGGGTGATGAGGAGAGGCGATCGTTTTTGGGTGATGTGGGAATGGCGATCACTTTTGGGTGATGGGGGAATGGCGATCGCCTGCCCTGAGATTAATCTCTCAACAAAGCTCGAAAACCAGCTTGCTGAAAATGAATATCCGTTGTTAATGCTTCCGTTATTCTACGCTCTTCCATTACAATAAAAGAAATACAGTCAACAATTCCCCAATTTTTATCGTTTCTTTGACAATATAGATGATAATCGTCCGTAGATGAAGATAAAGCGATCGCATAACTTGTATCGAGAAATTTCTCAGGGTTCATGCTCTTTTTCTTCGCCATATAAAATATGGCTCTTCGGGACTTGGTATGGTTCGATAGGGGGGCATAAATCGACTCAATCCTTATCTGGCAAGAGATTTAATTGATTAGTTCGCTCCAGATCGCCAACAATTGACAAAAATTGCGGCAATGTCTGTCTCTATAAAGGTTTCATTCCTTATAACCCCGTCCATTGCATAAGACAAACCGAAGAACCCGAAATCCTCGTGAACTTTATTTTAAGTCACCATGCCGAAGAAAAAATTATTCAACGCCAAATCTCTTTAAAAATATTGCAGGACATCCTCAATAATCCTGAGCAAATTTTAGAAGAAGATGGACTCAAAGTTTATTAAGGTACGTTTGTCGCCATTAACAATAAAACTTATCTTCTGAGAATTTACATTAATGACTTAGTTGAGCCTCAAAAAATTGTTACACTATATGTTACCAGTAAACTTAGAAAATATAGGCAGCTATCAAATGAAAGCTAAATATGATGCTGAAGTTGACGTTTTAACAATTACCTGGCATGACACACCCGTAGAAGAAAGTGAGGCAATCAGTCCGGGGGTTATTCTTGACTATGATCAAGCAGGTAATGTAATCGGGATTGAAATTCTTAATGCTTCTCGAAAAATCGAGAATTTTTCTCCGAATGTGCAGGTAGCTATTTCTTCTCGATAAAGGTGATCGCTGATCCTGTAGTGCGATCACTGATCTGTAGGTTGGGTTGAGGTAACGAAACCCAACATTACCTTTATTTCTTACCTGAATTTTTTGGGTTTTACTTCTACATTTTATTCCATACCGATATCACTATCAAAGATCAGCTTTTCTGAAGCTCCCCACATCTGATCATAAATTCCTTCTTCAACATAACGGTGAAAACTGGAATATTGCCAATCTTTCGGAGCGTTTACTAATCCATGATGCACGGTATTCGAGATGATTAACAAAATCTCAATAAAAAAACCCTTGACAAATCCCCGCACTTGACAGATACTTATATATAGAATGGGAATCTGTACCTGCCTGCAAACCCTCTTTTTTTAGGTCAAATAAGCGTCAAAAAAATAAAAACCTAATACCTGACCGGCGCTAAAGAGGATAGGGTATGACAAATAAAGACTTATACGAACAAGACTATCCTGCTTGGTTAGAAGAAACGGCCAAACAACTGCGACAAAGACAGACAGATGTATTAGATTGGGAACATCTCGAAGAAGAAATCGAAGCATTGGGGAACCAACAGAGACATAAAGTAGATAGTTATCTCCTACAATTGCTCATTCATCTGCTTCTCTACCAATACTGGCCGGAGGAACGAGAAAGATGTGCGCGGGGATGGCAGGACGAAATCGGTAACTTTCGGGTGGAATTAGAACTTTTATTGGAGTCAAAAACCCTTTATAACTATTTTTTAACCAGAATTTCGGTTATTTACCCCAAAGCAGTGAAGCGAGTCCGACAAAAAAGCCAATTACCGGCCGCTATCTTTGCCGAAAGCTGCCCCTATAGTCCCGAACAAATCCTCGATTCCGATTTTCTCCCCTGAAATTCTGGCAGATTTTTTCAAAAAAACCCTTGACAAATCCCCGCACTTGACAGATACTTATATATATAATGGGAATCCGTGCCTTCCTACGAACCCTCTTTTTTCAGGTCAAATAAGCGTCAAAAAAATAAAAACCTGATAACCGATCCCTAACTACCTATAAGCTTTTCACCCAATCACTAATCAACCGGTTAACCTCCGTGGGAATTTCATCGTGGGGACAATGACCGGCAGTTAGATAATATTCTGTCAGAGAAGGATAGTATTGACGGAATTTGGCCCCGCGTTCCCTAGTATTCATCCAAGGGTCCCCCTCACCCCATAACATCAACAGGGGACAACTTAACTTTTGCAGGAGAATATCCACATTTTCCCCCCGGGGAGATTTAAACACAGAAGCAAAAACTTTGGCTGCTCCCGCATCCAGGGAAGGACGACGGATATCTTCTATTAACTGCTCGGTAATGGCACTGCGATCGAGATATACTTTCTCTAGGGTTTTGCGGATAGTTTTGGGTTGACGGGTATAGAGAAATAAGAGATAACTGGCCCAAGGTTGCAGCAAGACTGATCGCAGTAATTTTTGTGCTAAATTAGGCTGACGATTGCTTTCTGTATCGCTAAAAGGACCGGCGCTATTGAGGAGAATTAATCCCCGAACATTCTCGGAATGATTAGCAGCTACACAGAGAGAAGCGTAACCCCCCAGAGAATTACCCGCTAAAACCGTCGGTTGCCCCACAACTTCCTTGATAAAATCATTTAATTGTTGCTGCCAAAGATTGCCACTATAGACAAGATCTGGTTTAGCTGATCTACCAAATCCTAACAGATCGATCGCCCATACTTCCCATTCTGAGGCTAAACCTTGCACATTTTTTCGCCAATGGTCGGTGGAAGCGCCAAAACCGTGGACTAATAGTAACGGGGGTTTTCCCGTCACTCTAGTACCCGCTTGCACATAGTGTATAGAATTTCCTTGCCATTGCCAATTTTGCTTTATCGTCAGAGCAGCTGTATTCATCGGCTGTTTTGTTAAGTAATGTGAATAATTCTTAGTCTAACCGATTGGGAAACTGGAGACAAAGCTAGAGATTTTTGACCGAACCCCTTGACTGAAAACGGGACTTGACATATACTTATATATATAATGGGAATCCGTGCCTGCCTGCGAACCCTTCATTTTTGGGCAAATAACCCTAAAAAACACTCTCAAAAAAAATCTTGAGCGGGATTAATCTGCTGGTATGGGTGGCTAACCCCAGAGAATTACTCCTGAATAACAGCTATGAAGATTTTGACGATTTTACAGGGATTAATCGACAAAAATCCCTTAACTGACGCGGATCTAGAAGAACTACTAGCGATCGAATCCTTAAATTTTAGGGAGACTAACCCTCTGATCCTACAGGAAAGGGCTGAACTATTAACGATTCTCTGGCCGCGAGTCTGGCAAAAATGTCAGGAGTTAGGGATAAATCAGCCAAATCAGATTTTGATCAGCTGTTGGCGCTTGTGGATTCCTTGGGCGCTAGAGCTACGCAGCCACGCAAAACCGTTGATTCAAGGCATTTTGGCTCCCCAAGGCACGGGAAAGACCACTCTAACATCCATAATGTCGATTATTTTAGCCTATTTTGATTTAAAAGTAAATAATCTCTCTTTAGATGATATTTATAAGACCTATAATGAGCGAATAAAATTGCGTCAAAAGGATGAAAGATTGCGCTGGCGTGGTCCACCGGGTACTCATGATATAGCATTAGGAATTAAAGTTTTAGAACAGGTTTGTCAGCAAGAAAGTCCGATTTTAATCCCGCGGTTTGACAAGTCCCTGCATCGAGGACAAGGAGATAGAATTGCAGCGGAACAAGTGGAACGAGTTGATATTCTTTTTTTCGAGGGTTGGTTTGTGGGCATGAATCCAGTAGAAGAAACAGTCTTTGATCATGCCCCCGATCCGATTAATAGCGAGGAAGACCGACAATTCGCCAGGGATAATAATCAAAGATTGCGAGAATATCTACCCCTCTGGTCAAAAATCGATCGCTTACTGATTCTTTTTCCCCTTGACTACCGTTACAGTTTACAATGGCGACAGGCGGCCGAAACAAAAGGAGGTATGAACCCATCAGAAATCGAGGAATTTGTCAAGTATTTTTGGAAAAGTTTACATCCGCAATTATTTCTGCCACCCCTGCTCAAACAAGCGCATCTAGTGGTAGAAATTAATCGGGATCATAGTCTGGGAAAAATCAGTTATCAGTGAGTAGTAGGCAAAAGGCAAGAGGCAAGAGGCAAAAGAAAGAATCTGGCAATTCTCCTACCCAAAAAGAAGGTTAGAAACTAAGTCCATAAAATCTTCTAGCTTAACAAATTAGGTTTTAGATTCCGTCGAGTTAAAAGAAAGCTCCGAACTTGTCACTTAACACTATTGACTGATAACTGATAACTGATAACTGATAACTGATAACTGATAACTGATAAAGCTTATGATTGAAGTCGAACATCTGAGTAAAATTTATGGTTCTACCACGGCAATCAGTGACGTGGATTTTACCGTAGAAAAAGGAGAAATTCTCGGTTTTTTGGGACCAAATGGAGCGGGAAAAACCACCACTATGAGGATTTTATCCGGTTATATTCCTGCCACAACGGGAACAGCAAGGATAGCAGGATACGATGTGCATCAACAATCCTTAGAAGTGCGTCGTCGCATTGGTTATCTTCCCGAAAATCCCCCCTTGTATCCGGAGATGACCGTGGAAAGTTTTCTCGATTTTGTCGCACGGATTAAAGGCATCTCATCGGGAGATAGAAAAGCGCGGGTAGATCTAGTTTTAGGCAAATGTCAGTTACTAGAAAAAAGAAAAGTTATTATCCGCAAATTATCCAAAGGTTATAAACAGCGTGTGGGAATTGCCCAAGCGATCATACATGATCCACCGGTAATTATTTTAGATGAACCGACAGTAGGATTGGATCCGAAACAGATTATCGAGGTGAGAAATCTGATTAAAAGTTTAGCGGGAGAACATACAATTATTCTCTCCACTCATATTTTACCAGAAGTGAGTATTACCTGCGATCGAGCGACAATTATTAATCGGGGTCGCATCGTGGCCAATAATATTACTACCGCTACCCCTGCCGGTTCCAGTTATGAAATTGAGATCGAGGGTGATAGGGATTCCCTGCTAGAAATCCTTCAACAAATGCCGCAAGTCGAACAAGCAGCAAAAGTCGGCGATAACCTGCTTAAAATTGTTGGTCAAGTGGGAACAAACCTAGGGGCAGAACTTGCTAGAATAGTTGTCAACAATGGTTATAACCTATTAGAAATGCGTCGCACGCGTAAAACCCTAGAAGATATCTTTTTGGAAGTAATCGGCAGCGGGGAAAGTAACCAACAAGAGGAGAGGCATGATCAATAATATCTGGGCGATTTTTCGCAAGGAATTTCAAAGCTATTTTACCGCCGCCAATGCCTATATCATTATGGGGATATTTTGGTTAGTAGCGGGATTTTTCTTTAACTCCCTTCTCTACGGCATTATTCTCGATGTTAGTATCCAGGAACAATCGGGATTTCTGGTAGCCAGAGATACGGTATCTGAATTTATGACCACTTTCATCGGCATTATTTTATCCTCTTTATTGTTGGTAATTTTGCCAGCCCTGTCTATGGGATTATACGCAGAGGAAAAAAAACAGGGAACCCTAGAACTTTTAGCCACTTCCCCCCTGACTAATTGGAGTATAGCCATCGGTAAATTATTGGGAGTGCTGGCCTTTTTTACCGTGATGATTACCCCCCTCTGGATTTACGAAATAGTGGTTTTTAGTAGCGCAGTTCCCCCGGTGAATATAGCCAGTGTTTTAATGGCTCATCTAGGATTAATTTTACTGGCAGCGGCCATCCTAGCCATCGGGATGTTTATATCTTCCCTCACCAATAGTTCTATCCTGGCTTACATCATCACCTTTATCACCATCTTATTTATCTGGATACTGGATGTCATTGCTAACAATGTCGAAACCTTCTTTCGAGATCGCATCGGAGGAGAAGTGGGAGAACAGATCGGATTTTTCCTGAAAGAATTGCTCTCCCATCTATCTTGGTATCAACCCTTTAACAATTTCGTGCGGGGAATTTTTGACAGTAGTAGTTTAGTCATCCTGCTCAGTTATATTCTGCTGGGAATCTTCCTAACTACTCAATCGATCGAAGCGGACCGTTATCAAAGAAACTAACTATGATATCCTGGCAAAAATACGGTAAATTTCTCTATATACCCGCCCTCTTTCTGGCTAGTGCCGGCTTAACCGTAGGGTTAATCTCCGGTCAATGGTCATCCCTCTCTCTGGGGTTATTAATTGCCGGGGCTATTCTGTTTCTAGGGTGGCTGTTGTTATTAGTAATCACCCAGAAAGAATTTTGGCAAAAAAGAAGTACCCGCACCGGCACTCAAACCCTTATTACTACTATTATTGTCCTCGGTGTTATCGGTTTAATTAACTTTCTTGCCCTCCGTTATCCCTATCGAGTTGATTTAACCGAAAACCAAATCTTTAGTTTATCCCCCCAAACCGAAAGACTATTAACCAATCTGTCAAAACCAGTCAAAGTCTGGATTTTTTCAACCCGGGGAATCAGTGGCAACGAAGAGGAACTTTTAGCCAATTATCAACGCAAAAATCCCCAATTTCAGTACGAGATAGTTAACCCAGAGAAAAAACCCAATATCGCTCAGGAATTTAAAAAACTAGCTAATGATAATCTGTCCAGAGTCTATCTACAGTATGGTGAAAAAAAACAACCCCTGAAAACTATTAGTGAAGAGGAAAGTCTCACCGAAGCGAAACTGAGTAACGCCATCGAAACCGCTAAAACCGATCGCACTTTAACCGCTTACTTTCTGCAAGGTCATGGAGAAAATGCCATCAAAGAGCCTCAAGGTGGATTAGTGCAAACAGTCAATAGTTTAGAAGCAAAAGGTTATCAAGTAAAACCACTTAATCTAGTGGAACGTTCCACCATTCCCAGTAATGCCGATGTCATTATTATTGCCAGTCCCAAAAGAAAAATATTTCCCCAGGAAGTCACCGCTTTAAAAAACTATCTTGAGCAAGGGGGCAAAATTTTATTAATGATTGACCCCCAAACCGAAACCGGATTAGAACCCTTATTAACCGCTTGGGGTGTGAAACTAGATAATCGGATTATTATTGATGCTTCCGGTGCTGGGGAAATCATCGGTTTAGGTCCGGCTAGTCCCATTATTACCAATTACGGCAATCATCCGATTACTCGCGATTTTGCTAACGGTATTTCTATCTTTCCCTTTGCTCGTCCCATCGCTACCGTTCCCATCGAAGGAATTGAAGCCGTATCTTTAATGATTACTAATGATAAAATGTGGGCTGAGAGTGATTTAAATGATCAGAATCTCCAGTTTAACCCTGAAAAAGATTTAGCTGGCCCCTTTGATCTAGGAGTTGCTCTGACGGGAAAAAAAGGTAAATTAATCGTGATTGGTAATGCCAGCTTTGCCAGCGATGGACTGTTTGAACAACAGTTAAACGGAGATATATTTTTAAATTCTGTGCAGTGGTTAGCCAGTGGTGAAACAGCCACCTTATCTATCCGGGCCAAGGAACCAGAAAATAGAAGAATTAATTTAAATCCCCTGCAAGCTAACGCTATTTTTTGGATAGCGATGGTAGTGATGCCTTTAGTAGGATTTACCCTAGCTGGATTGACTTGGTGGCAACGTCGTTAATCGAGTTAGAATCTAGAAAAATCATCTCTCTTAATTCCCCTAACTGCCATGACCACAACCCAAACTATCCCCCAATTGTTGACTTTTGATGACTATATCAATCAATATCCCGATGATGGACAACAATACGAATTAATCGCAGGAAAATTATTGGCCATGATGCGACCGATCGGAAAACACGAAGAAATTGGCGGATTTGTTTCTGGAACCCTATTCTTAGAGATAAATCGGCAGCAATTGCCCTATTTTATCCCTAATACTGCGGCAGTAAAACCCCTTCGACCCCATACGGGTTATCTACCCGATATTATTGTCTTAGACAGAGAAAATCTAGTTAATGATCTCTATTGGGAAACCGCTTCCTCAATTTCTCTGGCAACATCAGCTAAATTAATTATTGAAATTGTCAGTTCCAATTGGCGAGATGATTATCTGAAAAAATTCGACGACTACGAACAATTAGGAATTGCCGAATATTGGATTATCGATTATTTAGCCAAAGGTTCGGCCCGATATATCGGCAGCCCCAAAGAACCCACCATTTCTATCTATCAATTAATCGATGGAGAATATCAAGGTAATTTATTTAAACAGGATCAACGTCTTATTTCAGGGGTTTTTCCAGAGTTAAACCTCACGGCTAATCAAATTTTTCGTGCTAGAGCTTAAAGAAAAACCCGTATTTTTAGATTAGACTTATGGTAAAAATCAAAAACTTACCTGAGAGTCAGGAGCTTATAATAGAAAACAACTCAAGATCGGAGAAATCAATTAATGTTTGCCACAATAGAAGATAAACAAGCTCTTTCCCTCGAAGTATTTCTTGCCCTTCCAGAAACTAAGCCTGCTAGGGAATATTATCATGGAATTGTCACTCAAAAACCTATGCCCAAAGGAAAACACAGCATCTTACAATTTGAGTTAGCCTCTGCCATTAATCAACAGACTAAATCTCAAAAATTAGCTTATGCTCTACCTGAATTGCGTTGTACTTTTGCAGAACGTTCAATTGTGCCAGATATTGCGGTGATTCGTTGGGAGAATTTGCCAAGAGATCTAGATGGAGAAATGGCCGATCAATTTTTACGTTATCCCGATTGGATTATTGAAATTATGTCTCCTGAACAATCTGTTACCTTAGTGATGGAAAAGATTATTTTCTGTTTACAACAAGGAACAGAATTAGGTTGGTTGATTGATCCTTCAGCAAAGTCAGTCACCGTTTTTCAAACAGGATTACCGAAAGTACATATTGCAACTGAAGGAAATAATGAGCCTTTAGCAGTGATTAAAGGATTAGAACGTTGGTCAATATCAGCAGTGGATATTTTTGCTTGGCTAAAGGTTTAATTTGTTATGTCAGCATCGTTTGGTTTATCAGTTTATTCCAGAAGAGTAAAGTTGTCAAAGTTATACGGATGTGGACTCATTATGAATAACCCCTCTTATTTATTTTATACTGGTAACATTAATGATTGATTTGGATTGTAAAAATTAGGAACATGAAAGGCTTATGGTATAACTGGACTTCCCCCATACAGAAATACTAAAAAATTAACAAAACCCTTACTGCATGGAGCTTCTCAGAAAAAATTGAAAAGACGCTACTGGGTACATTTTCCCTTTGAAAATGGCTGTACCGTTGACTGTATCTAGAGTAGAGCGATTCCGTAGAGTTGGCTGTATAGTGATCGCTAACCTTATTGTAACAGATGGTGTCATTAATCTCTAGAGTCAGCGATTCCCTCTGTAGCCATGTTTTTGCTGGTTTTCTGCCCGGAAACAAGCTATAATGGTCGAAGGGTCAAATTTGAAAATTTTTGCCTCAAACCCTATCTGCGTAAGGACTTCAGGATTTTGTGTCCAGTAGTCCATTAGCATTATATTGCTTTAACTCAGGCTCTGTAAGACTTTTAGACATAGCTAGTATGTTGATACGGGGGAAGTCCAGGTATAAGACTTTTGCCTTCCGCAAAGCGGTATAAATCCCCTCAAGATAACATAAAAATACGATATAAATACCCACTCAACTGACTGAATGAAGGGGGCATTTATGGTATTTTAGTGGGCAATTTAGCCTACTTTTGTGGTTTCTTTTTCGGTAAATTTGGAGGGTTTTAGTTTAGGTTTGAGTATCTCGATTATTCTAAATTTCGCTTTTTCCAGTAATCAGGTTTACGTTTTCCATGTGCGATCGCAACCACCCAAATAGATGCTTCAAATTCTACATAAAAGATGATGTAAGGAAAACGGCGAATGAGATAACGGCGCATCCCTTCGATAGTATGGGCTGTTCCCAGATTAGGGTTAATTTTAATTTTTTCGAGAGCTTGTTCAATTTCAGATAGTAAATCTAGCCCTAATCCTATCTTTTGCTTCTCATAATATTGAATAGCATTGTCAAGTTCTCGTCTTGCTTCACTGTGAATAATAACAGGTTTCACGAATATTTCTCTCGTAATTCCAATAATACTTTATCCGATGGTTCACCCTTGGCTGTTCCAGCATAAATTTCGGCTAATCTTTGAGTTAATTCTCTATCCCAAGCCTCTAAAACATTGTCATCTACACCTTCATCTAAGGAATGGATGAGAAAGTAAGCCAGTTCAGCGCGATCTTGCACAGAAAGTTGAGCAAGTTCTATTTTGAGGGTTTCTGCTGTTTTAGTCATCTTGAAAGCATCTATAACCAGTCATCTTAGATTGTAGCAGCTCTCGGCTTGCAAGATAAACCATACTCCTTAAAATCATAGGAATTGAGAGAGTTATGCAAAAAACACCCCCTCAACTGACCGAATGAAGGGGCATTTATGGTATTTTTAGAGGCAACTTAGCCTACTTTTGTGGTTTCTTTTTCGGTGGATTGGGAGGATTTTAGTTTGCGTTTGAGGGTTGAAGCTGCGCCGAGTGTGCCGAGGGCGAAGAGGCTGAGGACTGTAGAGGGTTCAGGTATACATTGATTTTCAATAATTTCCAAATTTTGTTGGAAGCTAATGCTATTTTTTCTTCTAGTTTGAACACTAGGTAGGAAAAATAAGCGAAGTTGCTCCTCAGTTAGACTAGGTATTGGAAGAATTGCAGGTTGCTCGTTAGGAAGTAATGCTTTTGGATAGTCTTCACCTAGCTTCGCTTTCATCTGTTCACTTATCATATCCAGATCATTTTGCAATTGTTCATTTAATTCATCAATGAACTTCTGCTGTGCTAAATTCAATTCCTCATTAAGTTCTGCCTCAATTTGTAAGATGTCTGCCTCTGTAAGTGGTGGGGGTGGGGGTGGTGGGGGTGGGGGTGGTGTTGGTGGGGGTGGAAAGCCCTCTGGGTTATTATTAACTTGACAAGCTGTAAAACATAAATCGGATTGTGTCAAGCTAAAGGTAGCTCGGAAACTGTTAAATGTAGTTGTGTTTTGTAAAGGAGTGAATGTTAAACTAACCGCTAGACTTGATGAAGATGCGATTAAGTTAGTTAATAATGACAAACCAGCTATTGTTATGTGCTTTTTCCTAAACATAATCTTTACATTCTTCTCCTTGACTCAGATGTATAAAATTTGACATTGCGATCACCCCCCTCGCAGCCAGATCAAACAACAGCTCAACCCAACACCAAAGGGAGACAGCAGGATCATACACACTCCCCCCCCACAACTGTATTAAAAGCTACAATTTAGTAAATTCTTTATATTCTTCTTCCTAGCTTAGGGATTGACAGGGGAAGATTCCCTCGCACTAACCAGCTGATAGACTAGGGATACCAGCTTTCATTTTGGAGTGAGAGAGTGGTTAAGTTAACCGATTCCCAAATTGATCAAGAAATTGGCAATATTGTCAGTCAATTCCAGCTTTATCAATGTTATGAATGTGCTAGAGCAGTAATGCAGTGGCTAACAGACAACGAAATTGAGGGGAAAGTGATCGAACTGAAAACGCGCTATCATGACGAAGATTATATCATTAGCGATCGCATAGGGAATGATCAATCAATTACGATCAATGGAAAACATTATGGGGTAGAAGTAAGGGGAAGAGTATTTGATAATCTGTCTCCTCAAGGGATGACACGAGATGATTGGCTGAAAGATTTTCATTGCCAAAGTGAAGAGTTTATAATTACTGAAGCAGGAGAAGGGTAAAGATGGAAGTAAAAGGCGGATTATTTGAGATTTTGTCTAAGATTAAAGCTAGACCTGGACTGTATATTGGTCGTCCTTCCCTGTCGGATTTGTTTATGTTTTTAGTGGGTTATAAAACTGCTAGACGGGAGTTAGGAATTGAACCGACAGCCGAAGAAATCAGATTCTATCAAGAGTTTCATCAGTTTGTTGAAAACAAATACAATCTTCATACATCTAATGCTTGGGCTAAAATTATCCTGCTCTATTGCCCCGATGAAAAGCAGGGATTTGAGCGTTTTTTTCAGTTACTAGGGGAGTTTCAACAACTTGGCAGTCAGGAAATTCCTGCCGATGGGATTGAGGATAAAGAGATTATTATAAGTCGTGTCAGCTAGTGCGATCGCAAATCTCATATCTCAGGTCAAACAACAGCCCAACCCAACGCCAAGAACGGACAGCAAAACAATACACATTACCGCACTAAAAACTGTATTCTAAGCTACAATTTAATCTCTTCGGGTCTAATTCCCCGCCGCTCGCGGCGTATAATAGAAAAATGAGTGAATACATCCATAAGAGCCATAATGTAAGTGTTTTGCTATATCATTTAGTGTTCCCAGCCAAATATCGTAAAGCCGTTTTCGA
>NZ_JADBTR010000148.1:0-4304 GCF_020246065.1 Microcystis sp. M144S2 | reverse complement strand
TGACATCCTCGCCGCCGTAAACGGACGGTGATTCCCAAACCTCACGATTTAGGCTTCGGCCGTGAGCTCAGCGTTCGACCGAGCTCACGCCGAGGTCCGAACGGTTTCTGCTTCTTTCCCGAAGGATTTTTCGCACCTGCCGCCCCAGATTTACTCTGTTCTGGTCTTATGGTCGCTCGACAGACTGACACCGCAAGCCCTGCGGCCAAAATATTTTTACTGGCGTTAATATCTCGGTCATGGTGAGTCCCACAGTCTGGACAGTCCCATTCTCGAACATTTAACGGCATTTTCTCAGCAATATACCCGCAATTACTACACCTTTTAGAGCTAGGAAACCATCTATCTATTTCGATGTAATTTCTGCCATACCAACGGCATTTATAGGCTAATTGTCGGGTAATTTCTCCCCAGCTTACATCAGATATTGCCTGAGATAATTTCGGGTTTTTGACCATATTCTTGACGGCGAAATTCTCAACCACAATCGTTTGGTTTTCACGAACTAATTGAGTGGTTAGCTTGTGTAAATGGTCTTTTCTGTTATCAGTAATTTGAGCGTGAATCCTTGCTACTTTGATTTTTGCCTTTTCTCGATTCTTTGAGCCTTTTTGTTTTCTAGAAAGATTTTTCGATGCTCTTCGCAGTCTCCGATAATGCTTTTTAAAATGCTTGGGATTAGACACTTTATCGCCATCGCTGGTAATCACGAGGCTACTAATTCCTAAGTCAATTCCAATGGCTTTATCTGTTACTGGTAAAGGCTTAATCGTTGGGTCATCAAATCTTATTGAGATATGCCAGCGTCCTGATGGATGTAATCTGACTGTTACTGTGCTTGGTTCACAGCTTTCTGGGATTTGTCTTGACCATCGAATAGGTAAAGGTTCTGTGCATTTAGCTAAATAGATTTGTCTGTCTTTAAATTTAAAAGCAGACTTGGTAAATTCGGCACTTCCTCCCTGATGTTTTTTCTTAAAGCTAGGATACTTAGTACGACCAGCAAAGAAATTAGTAAAAGCTGTTTGTAAATGTCTTAACCCTTGTTGTAAAGGTACACAGCTAACTTCGTTTAAAAACTCTAATTCTTCTTGTTTTTTCCAATCGGTCAACATTGAAGAAGTTTGAACATATCCTACTCTTTCTTGCTTTTCGTACCATGCTTGTGTTCTGAGATGGAGAGCTTTATTGTAAACTAATCTTACACAGCCCAATGTGCGCCGCAATAGCGACTCTTGTTCGGGTGTGGGGTAAAATCGGTAAGAATAGGCTTTTTCCATGTCTCATATTTTAGCATATATCGTGTAAATGCGCTAATATTTAACGGTAAAGCCGTCGTAGAACGACGGGGTTTCAGACCCAAATTTTCGATGACGATATAAATAGCAAAAACTATAGACGAATAGCTATGAGCTTTGGTGAAGAATTTGAATTACTGCTGCGGGCCCGCTATCCTCTCATCTATGTTACCACCTTAGAAGAAGAACGTCTCGAAAAAGCGATCGCCGATATTGCCAAACAGAGCCATAACCGTGCTGTCTATGTCTGGGATTTCGTGGATGGTTATCAAGATAATCCCAATAATGAGAACTTTGCTCGGCGTAATCCCCTGCAAGCTCTTGAATTCGTCGAAAAGCTGCCGACTAACATCGCCGCGATCATAATTTTACGCGATTTCCAGCGCTTTTTAGAAGATATTGCCATCGCCAGAAAATTGCGAAATCTGGCCCGTTCCCTGAAATCTCAGCCCAAAAACCTAATTATCGTCGCTCCCGAACTGTCCATCCCCTCGGATCTAACCGAAGTAATCACCGTCGTCGATTTTCCCCTCCCCAGTGGCGAAGAAATTAAACAGGAAATTCAGCGATTAATCGCCGCCACCGGACAACCCGTCAAAGAACCACTCCTGGATGAATTAGTGCTTTCTGCCCAAGGATTATCCCTAGAGAGAATTCGTCGGGTTTTAGCCAAATGTTTAGCCAGTCACGGCAAAATTGAGCCAGAGGACGTGGAATTAATTTTGGCAGAAAAACGCCAATCGATTCGTCAAACCCAGATATTAGACTTTTATCCCGCCACAGAGCAGATTTCTGACATCGGCGGCCTAGATAACCTCAAAGACTGGCTAATTCGTCGCGGTGGTGCTTTTAGTGAACGCGCCCGCGCCTACGGTTTACCCAATCCCCGGGGTTTACTATTGGTGGGAATTCAAGGGACGGGTAAATCCCTGACAGCGAAAGCTATTTCCCATCATTGGCACTTACCGCTGCTGCGTCTAGACGTGGGGCGTTTATTTGGCGGATTGGTGGGAGAATCGGAATCGCGCACCCGTCAGATGATTAATCTCGCGGAAGCTTTAGCTCCCTGTGTGCTGTGGATAGACGAAATTGATAAAGCTTTCGCCGGAGTGGATGGGAAAGGCGACGGAGGAACCACCGGGCGGGTTTTCGGGACTTTTATCACTTGGTTAGCGGAGAAACAATCGCCCGTTTTTGTCGTCGCTACGGCTAATAACATCCAATCTTTGCCCCCGGAAATGTTGCGAAAAGGACGCTTCGATGAGATATTTTTTGTCGGACTACCTAGCCAAAAGTCCCGCGAGGAGATTTTTAGCGTTCATCTGGGGAAAGTCCGGCCGCATAATCTAAAAAGTTATGATATAAAGCGACTAGCCTACGAAACTCCCGATTTTTCGGGGGCAGAAATCGAACAAACCATCGTGGAAGCGATGCACATCGGGTTTAGTCAAAATCGCGACTTTAGCACCGATGATGTGCTTGAGGCCGCTAGTCAGATTATACCCCTGGCCCGCACTGCCCAAGAACAGATTCAATTTCTACAGGATTGGGCTAAGTCCGGTAAAGCTCGTCTAGCCTCTCGCGATGATCGTTTTAATGTCAATCCTAACAGTTAATTTAGCACCAATATGAAGCGTTTATCTGGTTTATTGCAATTTATGGTCGGTTTTGTCATGGGAGTGGCGATTCTGGTCGGTGGGGCCACTGCTGTCGCCTATATGCTTCTCTCTGGCATGAATTCTAATCCTCCTAAACCCGTCTTTACCGAGGAGAAAAAAGAGGAAACTAAGGAGGAAAAAGCTGCTAAACCCCAAGCTGAGGTGAAAGAGTCTCCTAATACCCCAACACCAAAAGCTTCCCCGAAACCCAGTCCCGAAGCAACAAAAAGAGAAACCAAATCCGAGGGTTATCAAGCGCGGGTGACATGGCAAAGCGGTTTAAGTTTGCGCTCTGAACCTACCAGTGAATCGACTCGTCTCGGCGGTCTGGATTATAATACTAAAGTCAGTGTGGTGGGAACCAGCAGCGATGGCCAATGGCATCGTGTGCGTCTGTCCGATGGTCGCGAAGGTTGGATTAAAGCGGGTAATATTTCCAGAGTCGAGTAAATATTTAGAAGGGTTAGGTTTTCTAAATCTACCCCTTTCCCTAATCAGTAATTGGACAAAGTTAAATTCACACTCTGGCAGGAGAGAACCCCGGAACTGCTCAACTCCAGAAGTAAAAAATATCTGTGATTAATTCTGTCTGGGTACTTAATCACTACTTCAAGAACGATTATCGCGATTAACTTTCCTGATTAACCAATAACTTGCCGCTAAAGCTAAGGTTCCCACAGTGAGGGCAATTAAATCATCTTTACTGTATTTATTGGGGTCGAAAATAATAATTTTTCGAGAGATGGCAATTAAAGCCGTAACTACGACTAATTCAACCTGTACGATGTGTTTTCTTAAGTAAGCAGTGACGTTTTCTAATAACTCTAAAGCGATCAAAATATTGAGAAATAATCCGAAGATTTCAATTAAAGTTTTACTAAAAAAACCGACGGGTTCCGTAGTAAATAAATCTTGGATTAAGATAACTACTAGGTCATAAAGAGAAACAATAATAACAACAATTAAGGCTACGGATAAAACCTTAGAAACTATGTTTTCAATGAGATGAATCGACTTCATGAAATCTTCATCGCGCCATTGTTGACCAAAATTGATAAGTAGTTTCCGTATCTGTTTGAGCATGATCGATTAAGTAAAAAGTAAAAATTATTATTGTATTTTATTGCTAATTGTTCTATTTAGTTGACAAGTAAGTATATCCCCCCTTGATCCCCCCTTAATAAGGGGGGTGCTGATCCCCCCTTGATCCCCCCTTGATAAGGGGGGTGCTGATCCCCCCTTGATCCCCCCTTGATAAGGGGGGTGCTGATCCCCCCTTGATCCCCCCTTGATAAGGGGGGTGCTGATCCCCCCTTGATCCCCCCTTGATAAGGGGAGTGCTGATCCC
>NZ_JADBTR010000147.1:0-19118 GCF_020246065.1 Microcystis sp. M144S2 | reverse complement strand
CTACCATAGTTTAATAACAGGGTGTCAATACCTGAACTACCGTTAATAGTATCGTTCCCGTCTCCGGGATCGAGATAATCATCTCCTGAACCCCCGTCTAAGCTATCATTACCATTACCCCCATAAATTCCACCGTCAAAGCTTCCAGTCCAACCTTGCTCATTTCCTGCTCCTCCCAACAACACATCATCGCCATCTCCACCTTCTAGGAGATCCTGTCCATCGTTACCATTTAAAGTATCATTTCCATCTAACCCGTAGAGACGATCATTTCCTGATGTACCCGTAATATTATCATTCCCTGGCGTTCCTGTAAAATCTGCCTGTTCTACTTGAATACTTTCCCCATTTACTATTATTGTTGTCTGGTCATTCTCTGCTCGTAAAGCGTCTAAGGTTGCCACATCCAGACTATTTCCCCGCACCAACTCCGCAAAAATTGCCCCCTCATCTCCGGCGCTATCCACCGGATTAATTTGAGCATCTACATAATGCCCAATTTCTTCTAAAATTACATGAATTATCGCTGCTGACGATGCCGTATTCAAAAAAGATGCTGATAGATAAATCTTATTGGTACTGCTGGAATATGCACCATTCGCCGTCCCCAAAACCTCATCACTAAGTACCTCAATTGGGGGAATTTGACTAAAATTTCGGCTTTTCCACTGTTGTCGTAATTGCGTCGCTTTAACCACATCATAACTTGTGCCAAAAGCGATAGCCAAATTCGCCCAAAAACCATCAGATTGAGCAAAATTGAACAAAACATCGTCAACAACAGGAAGAATCGGCAACAGTGAAGAAGTCATGACGTTAACTGCAAAAGTTTATTGCTAACAGTTTTAGCCCAACAATCCCCAATTTTTCAAGACCTCTTTAACAGAAATTAACATTGATCGGGAAAACTGTATTTCTAAATCATCAGTTTTTCTGAATATTGTCTCTCAATTCCCCCCTCACAACTTAATCTAATTCATTTGCAGTTTGCAAAACCTCCTCATAAAGTTGATGACTAATGCGAAAGTTTGCTTGGCTAATTAGAGACTCCATTATCGGTTTAACCTTAGAAACTAATCCTCTATTTTTAGCAATTAAAAGAACTCCTAGAACCCCCGTAATTGACAGTCCCAAACGCACAGCCTCCCTCCGTCCGAGACGTTCATCAATTAACAATTCATCTGCTTTTAATTCTAAGGCAAGAGCGATTGCTTCTGCTTCGCCAATATCTAAATTATATTCATTCCTCAAACAAGCCACAAGTTCCAAATTAGCGGCTTGTTTAACCTGTATCCAGTTCAGAGAAATTATCGCTTTAATGCGGATATCTTCCTCAGTTAAATTGGCTAATTCATTGGCAACTGCTTGGGGAATAACAACATTAGTATAAATATCTTTTAAGATTGACAGATAACCAACAAGAGCAAGACTGCTGAGAGGAGAAGTATCGCTAATAATAATCATAGCCAACCTTTCTCTTTTAAATGCTTAATATCTTGCTGAAACTCAGCAACATCATAGTGAATACAAATTCCTCGTTCAGAAAGCATCCGTTGAAACTTTATTTGATTAATACCTAATAACTCACTTGCTTTTCCTAAGCTAATCTTATCTTGTTGGAATAACATAACAACAATTTCCTTCAACAGTTCATCCTCTGATAAACCACTTGCTTTAATCACTTCTTGGGAAATAACTAGAGTCATATTTTCTCCGTATTTTGATAAGAATTATACAAATGCTATCCTATGTTTTGCGGTCTGTCAATTCCCTTTGGCAGACCTCACTTCTAACTATTAACTGTTAACTGAAATTCTCTCTCCGAAGCAATCTTACCCCTTGTCATGGCGAAGATGCGATCGCTAACGTCAAACCTAGGCAGTTAAAGTATTTAACCAATTGATTAAATCTTCAACCGTAGAGAAATCGAATAAAGCTTCTCCTAATACTTCAACATCATCAATACTTAACTGCATGATTTTAGTTTCCAATGAAGTATTAATCTCCCCTAACTTGCGTTTAAGTTGACGAAGAATCAATGTCTTTTCCCGTTCGATACCTTGTTCAATACCTTGACGCATCCAACTGGTGGTAATTTGCATAACTCCCTCCTGTACGGGTTGACTAAATGTGCTAATCTCTTCTTGAAATTGTATCTCTTCGGCAGGATTTAGATTGAGATATGTATCAATAAATCCGGAAATTAATTGCATTCTCGCTGAATCTAACCTTAAAGTAATTAACAAGCGCAGACATTCGGCCTTAACTTTTGCTCGCTCTTTCTCGGCAATGTTCATCTTAGCCATCAAAGCCGAAGCAACCGGATTCGGTTGATTGAGAAAATCTCGCCAATTTAACCGATTTAATTGCACGACTTGATAGTTAAATTCTAAGACCTTAAAATCGGGAAAATCGACCACATATTGACTAATCGCTGCTCTTTTTGGCTTTGAATAAGAAAAAATTACAATCGGATAAATCGGTAAGACAAATTTCTCATGAAAGCGAGCAAAATAAGTAAACATTCGCCGATTAAACCACTGGCGGGAACTTTCCTGCGCCTCCAGATGAATCAGAAAGAAAGATTCTTTTCCGCGAAACTTAACTTGTGCGACTAAATCGCTTTCATACCTTTCTCCTTCCGTGACATCGGTAAATACTTCTTTGTCTAAAAAAGTAATCGAGTCCCTATCTAAATAATCCATTACTTGAGGAAAAAATAACTCGATAAATTCGAGAAAAAAGGTGGAGATTAACTCCTTAAATAAGCGATCATGGTCAATATTATTAGTCATGTAATGTCATCTTAACTAATCTGAGCGATGAATGACTACTCTTCTACATTATATTCTGAAAAGTCGCCTTTGGCAACATATTGTTATGACCTTACCCCTTTAACCTAGGAAAAAAGGGGGATGCTTTCAGAAAACGGGTTTCTCGAAGAAACCCGTTTTCTAAATATATGAGATTGCTTCAGGGTGTTATAGTGTTGAGACAAGTGCAGCTTTTTACCCCATCTCCCCATCTCCTAATCCCTGACTGATAACTGATAACTGGTCACTGATAACTGAATATCCCCCAATAACTAAAGGAAAGATAAAGTTATCGATCGCCCTCCGGAGCCAGTGTCAGAATAAAAGCAGGGAGATGACCAAGGAAAACCGACAACTCTCCATCTTTTTCCCGTCATCGCCCCTAAAATTTATTTGGTTCAGATTTATGCAAACTGCCAATCCTCGTCAAACGGAGAAAAAAGAGCATCCCAGTGGCGATAAACGCTTCAAAGTCCTCGACATCACCATGAAGCGGGCAGGATATAATCAATCAGCCCTGATTGAAGTCCTGCACAAGGCCCAAGAAGCTTTCGGATTCCTAGAAGAAGATGTTCTCCTCTACGTTGCCCGGGCGCTAAAACTGCCCCTCAGTCGCGTCTATGGGGTAGCAACCTTCTATCATCTCTTTTCCCTGAAACCGGCGGGAAAACACACCTGTATCGTCTGTATGGGGACTGCTTGTTATGTCAAAGGCAGCGGCAAAATCCTCGAAGACATCGAAAACAGCTTTGATGTCAAAGTGGGAGAAACCACCGCCGATGGAGAAATTTCCCTAGTGTCGGCCCGTTGTATCGGGGCCTGTGGGATTGCGCCGGCCGTGGTCTTCGATGGAGTCGTGGCCCCGAAACAAGATTCGGAAACTGTCTTAGCGAAACTAAAGAGTTTCTCCCAGTAATTTTTCACTCTAGTGGATTGAGAAGAATATGGACTTACAAGAATTATTGGCAGTGGCCGAGAAGGAAAAAACTAGACAAAAAAGCATCCGGGTGCATTGTTGCACTTCCACCGGTTGCCAAGCTGCTAACTCCCTCCAAATCGAAAAAAACCTCGCCACCGCCGTCAAAGAGGCACACCTAGAGGATACAGTCGAAGTGGTGGGGGTCGGTTGTATGGGTTTTTGTGGTCGCGGTCCGTTGGTGGAAGTGGATCCCCAGGATCTCCTATACGAAGAAGTCACCCCGGAAAGTGCGGCCAGCATTATTGCGGCCTTAAACGGCGGCAAAACCGAGGTGCAATTAGGGGACTCAAAACATCCCTTTTTCTCCCATCAAGTCAAAATTGTCCGGGAAAATAGCGGTAAAATCGATCCCGATCGCATTGAGGAATATATCGCCGTCGGGGGTTATCAATCTCTCTACAAGGCCCTCTACGAGATGACTCCGGCCCAGGTGGTGGAGGAAATCACCCAAAGCGGTTTGCGCGGCCGGGGCGGTGCCGGTTATCCCACTGGTTTAAAATGGGCGACGGTGGCTAAACAACCGGGTAAACAAAAATACGTTATCTGTAATGCTGATGAAGGCGACCCCGGGGCGTTTATGGACCGTAGTGTCTTGGAAAGTGACCCCCATTTAGTCCTGGAAGGAATGGCGATCGCTGCCTATGCTGTGGGGGCGGATCATGGTTATATCTATGTTAGAGCCGAATACCCTCTGGCGATTGATCGTCTGCAAAAAGCGATTAATCAGGCCAAAAAATTTGGTTTAATGGGTTCCCAAGTATTCGAGTCCACTTTCGATTTTAAGGTGGATATCCGCATCGGGGCGGGAGCTTTTGTCTGTGGAGAGGAAACCGCTCTCATCCATTCCATCGAAGGCGGCCGCGGCACTCCCCGCACCCGTCCCCCCTATCCGGCCCAATCGGGCCTCGATGGTTGTCCCACCCTGATTAATAACGTGGAGTCCTACGCTAATATCGCCGCTATTATCCGCGAGGGAGCCGCTTGGTACGCCAATATCGGTACTGCCAGCAGTAAAGGCACAAAAATCTTCGCTTTAACGGGAAAAATCCGCAATAATGGGCTGATTGAAGTGCCGATGGGCATTACTCTCCGGGAAATTGTCGAGGAGATGGGGGGTGGTATTCCCGATGGTCAAGTGAAAGCGGTACAAACCGGCGGCCCCTCTGGGGGTTGTATTCCCGCTAATTTACTCGATACTCCCGTGGATTACGAATCCTTAGCCAAACTCGGTTCGATGATGGGATCCGGGGGGATGGTGGTTATGGATGATACCACCAGTATGGTGGAAGTGGCGAAATTCTATATGGAATTCTGTCGCGAGGAGTCCTGTGGTAAATGTATCCCCTGTCGCACGGGAACAGTACAAATGTTTGAATTATTGGCCAAAATTATCGCTCGAAAGGCCGATATTCACGACCTCGAAAACCTAGAACATCTCTGTCAAATGGTCAAAGAAACCAGTCTTTGTGGTCTTGGCCAAAGCGCCCCCAATCCGATTTTAAGTACCCTAAAGTATTTTAAGGAGGAATATCTGGCTCTGTTACAGGAAAGCAAGCACCCCGTCTCTGTTTGAGAATAACTCGATCGAGGCCTAACAATGTTCGGCCTCGATCAATTTCTTCGGTTATGGGAAGTCTGGTGGGCTGCCGGGTTATCTTGGAGAGAGTTAGCAGTAGTCTCAGGAGACAATAGATTATGACTTGGCGCGGCTCAACCGATACAAAAGATCGCATTTTTGCAGCTTTAGTATATCTTTTACCCTTATATTCGGCTTTTGCCTTCGGGATCTTTATCTTTCAGCAAATCCCTTTTTTAAAAGAGGCCTTAGAAATAGTTTTAACTCCCTTAGCTTTTCTCTATAGTTCTCTGGGAAGCTTTGGCAGTTTAATTATCTTTTTCGTCCTCTTTTTGGCTGTGGTACGCAATCCCCGCATCAGTCATTTTATCCGGTTTAACACCATGCAGGCGATTTTAATCGATATTTTGGTGTATTTATTGGGATTGGTCTTAGGTTTCGTCGCTAGGGGTGGGGCGAATTTAGTGGTAGAAACTCTTTTTAACGTCGTCTTTTTGGGAGCATTTGCCGCCTGTGTTTACAGCATTATACAGTCGGTTATCGGCAAATACGCCGAGATTCCCACAATTTCCGAGGCGGCCTATTCCCAAGTGGGAGGTTAGGTTAACTTGAGTTTGTCCCGTTTTTCGGCTACAGTCTCTCCAGAATCAATGCGTTCGCTGCCAGGCCACATCTATGAGTCCATTTAAACAGACGCTACGGGAACTCAACGCTCAGAAGGGGAAAATAGCCGCTTCTGTGGGCAGAAAAACGCCTAAACGGGTTAATCGTTGGTTTAAATGGCTTTCTCCCGGTCTTTTTGTCAAACGCTGGCTTTTAATCAGTTTAACCGGTGTTTTTCTCACCTCCTTCGGTTTGGCTATTTGGGTAAAATTAACCCCAGTTAATCGCTTTTTAGAGTTTGTTTCCCAAGCATTAGAAACGATCGCCCGTTTAGTCCCTAATTCTGTTTCTGGGCCGCTGGCGGTTTTGCTGGGTGTCTTTTTGTTATTCTGGGGTCAGAGTCGCACCGTCGAAACGATTACAGAAGCACTACAACCGGACGCATCGGAGGAATTAGTTGATCTCCTACGCACCCATCGTCGTCTTCATCGCGGCCCGAAAATTGTAGCAATTGGTGGCGGTACGGGTTTATCGACGCTTTTACGCGGTTTAAAACAGTATAGTTCTAATATCACCGCTATTGTCACTGTAGCTGATGATGGCGGTTCTTCGGGCCGATTACGTCGGGAAATGGGCATTTTACCCCCGGGGGATATTCGCAATTGTATCGCCGCTTTAGCCGATGAGGAAAAGTTATTAACGGAATTGTTTCAATATCGCTTTCATGCCGGAGATGGTTTATCAGGCCACAGTTTTGGTAATTTATTTATCAGCGCTATGACCGAGATTACTGGGGATCTGGAACAGGCGATCGATGCTAGTGCCAAAGTTTTGGCCATTCGCGGTAAAGTGCTACCTGCTACCCTTACCGATGTTAGTCTCTGGGCTAAGTTAGCCGATGGGCGCATTATTGAGGGAGAATCGAAGATAACCGAAGCTATGGGGCAAATTCGTCAGATTGGCTGTCATCCTGCCGATCCCGTCGCTTTACCGGCTGCTTTAGCGGCGATCAAGGAGGCAGATTATATTATCATCGGGCCGGGTAGTCTTTATACCAGTATTATCCCTAATTTGTTGGTTCCCGCAATTCGTCAGGCCCTAGCACAGGTGACAGTCCCCCGTGTCTATGTTTGTAATATTATGACCCAGCCGGGGGAAACGGATAATTATTCGGTGGCTGATCATATTCGGGCGATCGAAAAAGTCTGCGAGGAACGCATCTTTGATGCGGTTTTGGCCCAAAGAACTGCACCATCGCCCCAATCTCTACAATTATACGCCCAAGAGCATAGTCATCCTGTGTTTTTAGATCGCGAGGAGGTGGGAAAAATGGGTTATCGGATTGTTTTAGCGAATGTAATGGCAGAAGATGAAGTTACTGCCAAAGTTAGTCATGATCCCCAACGTTTAGCGCGAGTTTTATGGCGCTGGTATGCTAAAAAGTGAATAGCGAGTTGACTAAATGTTTTTATCTAGCTTTGTCAAGTTATAAAATCATATTTTTGGCTTTAATTTGCCGACATTAGCCAAATTTGCTGATTAAAGCCCTAGGAAAAAATTAGCCGAAAAACCATTTCGCCTTATTCTGTGTTATACTCAGGTTTTGAAGAGAGATGATCATGCACTACTCTACTAAATCTAATCAAGAGACAGGTGCGACAGTCTATTCCCCAAGCGATGGAAGTGAATTAATTCCTGCTGAGGTTAAACTAGATATAAACGGGCAAAACTATCAATCACTTAATATACCTCTCCCAGAGGGCTATACAGTAGATGATGAAGGAATCATCAATAACTATGGTAGCGAACCCAAGATTTATCTATCAAAATCCCCATCTTTAGAACAGCAAAAATGGTATATTTTGCAAGGAGTAGGGGCGGTTTTGTTGGTTGCTTTGGTGTTATTAATCACCTTTTCCGTTAGCTAGATAAAAACCGTAGGATTGACATTTAAGTTGAGCGAGACAGGAAAACTTTAATTTACACCATAGAGTCTGCATCCCAAGTATCGGGAGCATATATTGGAACCGACTCTATCTATCTGTCCAAATAGTAAATCTGACAGCTGAACTTTTTTACTTTGCTAAACTTGACAATTTTTTTCAGTTTTTTGTGGGTTGCTTCGTGATCAACAATAGAACAACCAATAGAGATAACTTCTCAAAGGAAATTCAACAGGTATGAAATTTAATCCTTCTCTTAGTCAAGAACCTCGCTATCAGGCAATTCCTGTTATGCAGATAACTTCCAAAGAAACCCTTCTCCATTGGTTAGAACGGACAGGAAGATTAAAATTACGTCAACCTGATGCTCATCCCGATTTGCAAATTTTAGAAGAACTAGACGATATTATCGATCCAGATAATTATGCTATAGAAGAAGAAGAAGAAGAAGAAGAAGAATAAATAGTCTTAAGTAGGTGGGTGGAATTAAATATAAGATGAACGTAGGTTGGGCTTCGGCCGTGAGCTCAGCCGAACGGTTGAAGCATGAAAACCAACGCCCGCTCATGTTACGCTACCGCTAAACCATCCTACAAATAATTGTGCCTCCCTACTTACTGGGAGTTAGGAGTGAAATTTCAATTATCTAATATTCAGGAGATTAAGAAAGTGGTATCAACGAAAAAAACGGCTTTAATTTACTGTGAAAATCAGTTTGGACGTGTGGACGGAAAAACGGCAGCTGGCTTGATCCGACAATCAGAAATATATACAATTGTTGGTGTGCTGGATAGTTCCTTAACAGGAAAAGATGCGGGAGAAGCATTAGGAGACAAAAAAAATCATATTCCCATTTTTGCCAATTTACAAACAGCCTTAGAAAAACTTAGAGATGTTCCCAATTGTTATATCTACGGCAAAGCACCCTTAGAAGCGTTTATTCCCCCCCTAGAAAGGCTGCTAATTTTAGAAGCAATGGCACAAGGAATGGATATTATTAATGGTTTGCATCAATTCTTCTCCGAAGATTTAGAATTTAGGGAGCAAGCTAGTCAGTATGGTGTGCAAATTACAGACATTCGCAAACCACCACAATTAGCTGATCTTCATGTATTTACCGGGCAAATTTCCCAAGTAAATATCCCCGTTATTGCCTTTTTAGGAACCGATTGTGCTTGCGGAAAAATGACCACTGCGGTAGCAGTTAATCAAACTCTCCAAGGCTTGGGTATTAAGTCTGTCTTAGTCGCTACTGGACAAACTAGCTTGATGCAGGGAGCAAGATATGGGGTTTCGATCGATGCTTTGGTTTCTCAATTTGTCATCGGTGAAATTGAAAATGCTGTGGTTCAAGCTTTTGAGCAAGAAAAACCCGATATTATTTTAGTGGAAGGACAAAGTTCTCTGAGTCATCCTGCTTTTATGAGTTCCGTGGGAATTTTGAAAGGAAGTAGGCCTGATGGGATTATTTTACAACATCCCCCAGCCCGAAAATTTCGCTGTGATTTTCCTCATTTAGCCATGCCAAAATTACAGGAAGAAATTTCACTAATTGAGGCAATTTCTCCCACTAAAGTTATCGCTATTGCGATTAATCACGAAAATCTCACCGCAGCAGCCACTGAGCGTATTATTGCCAAATATGAGCGAGATTTTCAGTTACCGACTACTGATGTTTTGTTACACGGATGTGAGAAATTAGTCCAAGCTTTATGCGATCGCTTTCCGAAATTAAACCGGAAAATCAAAGGGGAAATTTTAGCTGCAATTCCCGCAATTGGGAGCAAATAGGCTGATGAAAGACCTTTTACCCAGAATCGAGATTTCTCTCCCGAAAATACGCCATAATGCTCGTTTACTCTGCCAATTATACGGCAGCAAGGGACTTTCTGTGATGGGAGTTTCCAAAGCGATTTTGGGTGATCCCTCGATCGCCTTGGCGATGATTCAAGGTGGAGTCAACTTTATCGCTGACTCTCGAATCGAAAATATTCTCAAAATGAAACAAGCAGGAATAGTGACAACTTTTGTTCTGTTGCGTACTGCCTTGAGTCAAGCAGAATCAGTGGTTAACATTGCAGATATCAGCTTAAATACCGAATTAGCAACAATTCAGGAACTTTCCTATTATGCTCAAGAAAAGCAAAAAATACACCGCATTATTATCATGACGGAGTTAGGGGATTTACGCGAAGGTGTACTGCCGAAAGATCTCGTCAAGTTCATCAAAAAGACCCTCGCTTTTCCCTTTATCAAAATTGTTGGACTGGGTTGTAATTTGGCTTGTTATGGAGGTATTAAACCTGATAGCCATAATATGAGCAAATTATCTGTGTTAACAGATACAATTGAGCAGGAATTTTTAATAAAATTACCGATTATTTCAGGAGGCAATTCTGCTAACTATCAATGGTATCAAAAAAGTAGCGAAGTTGGTCGGATTAATAATCTGCGTTTAGGAGAATCAATTTTATTAGGTTGTGAAACAGTTAATCGACAAGTGATACCTGGCTTATATACCGATGCTTTTCGGTTAATTGCTGAAGTAATCGAATCTAAAGATAAACCATCTCTACCCTCTGGAGAAATTGGTCGAGATGCTTTTGGTAATGTTCCCAGCTTTATCGATCAAGGCATTCACCGTCGAGTTATTATTGCATTAGGAAGACAGGATGTTCTTATCTCTGGATTACAAACAAGTCAGGAGATAAAAATATTAGGTTCCAGTAGCGATCATCTAGTTCTTGATAGTCATAACAAGAGGTTAAAAGTAGGAAGCGAAGTCAGTTTTAATCTTGATTACGGAGGACTTTTAACAGCCATGACTTCTCCTTTTATTACTAAAAGTTATGCTCTCAATGCAGTAGCACAACTGTCTTGATCGATTAATAAATATCCACAGATATATTTAGGGTTTGCTGAAAAACTTTTTCAGCAAACCCTATGTACCTCATGTTTTTGGGGGTTATTGTCACTAGAATAGGCAACAAAAGCTTCCCGCAAGAAGCTTGGAACTGATGCAGATGGATAAATTCCTGGAAGAAATCAAAATCCCCCTCAATCCTTAACAAATTCCTAATCATCTCGTTTGGCCCCATGATCAGCCGCCCCGAGGTATAATTCCCCTACTTTCGGGTTATTGAGTAAATCTTGACCCGATCCCTGAAAACGATCTTGACCACTTTCTAAAACATAACCTCGATCGGACATCATTAGGGCTTTTTTGGCATTCTGTTCCACTAAAATAATTGCAGTTCCCGTCTGATTAATCGCTTTTATCTGTTCAAAAACGCTGGTTACTAAGATAGGAGATAAAGCTGCCGAAGGTTCATCGAGAATTAATAAATCTGGTTGCAACATCAGCGCTCGTCCCATGGCTAACATCTGTCTTTCTCCTCCGGATAAAGTGCCAGCTTTCTGACGACGGCGCTCGAGCAAACGGGGAAACATGGCATAAATGCGCTCTTTTAAAGATTTTATATTTCCTTTGCTCGTAAAAGCTCCCATTTCGAGATTTTCCTCGATGCTCAGGGATGGAAAAACATTAGCGATTTGGGGAACATAACCCATTCCGAGCGTAACGATTTGATTAGATTTCCAACCGACGATATTTTGTCCCTTAAAAGTGATAGTTCCAGCACTGGGTTTTAATAAACCAAAAATCGTCTTAGCGAGGGTAGATTTTCCCGCACCATTGGGACCGATGACCGTGACTAATTCCCTCGGTGCAATGCGAAAGTTAACCCCTTGCAATATGTATAAATCCTGCACATAACCGGCATAAACTTGTTCAACTTCTAAAAGATAATCCATGGTAAGGTAAAAAGGAGATAGGAGAGAGTAATATGAATTATGAATGGGGAAGTGGGAAGCATTTTCAGTAAACAGTAAACTGAAAACTTACATCTGATAACTGATAACTGATAACTGATAAATTAGGGAGTTTTTTGTAAATCGGGACGTTCTTCTGGCAGAATTGCACCTTCGACGGGACATACTTGTAAACAGATACCACAGTCGATACAAGTGGCAAAATCAATCCAATACCAATCGGTTCCTTTAACATTTTTACCCGGTCCTGGATGGATACAAGCAACAGGACAAGCGGAAACGCAATCAGCAACCCCTTCACAAATTCCAGTGACGATCGAATGTGGCACAGTGTTTTCTCCTCTAATTCTTAACATTACTTTACCACTTTTCGGCACTGCTGTGCCAGGATCGGATCGTTGTTAGGAAACTTGGCCTTAATTTTCTAAAATATTGGGAGTTTTTTCTTGATCTTAGCAAGAAGTAAAATAGAAGTTTTTGCTAGGGTTTTTACTATTCCCTTACGAGAGGACAAATAGTTGATTTCTTCCCGTAATTCCTGATTATTTTTCTGGAGATAATTATGATGATTTTCTAATTCTTTTAAGGATATTTCCATCCCTTGCATAGTACGATAATCTTGCTGTTGTTTCAGATACATTATCTGTTGTGCTTCCTGTAACTTTCTTAACTCTAACCAGACTTGATTCTGACTTGATTCCTTACTTTCCCTGAGCGCATACTGGAAAAAATTAGTGATTTCTTCAGCGATTTTTTGATTAACTTCAAAAAGCTCGATAATATTAATCTTTTCGGGGGTAATTTTGGGGTATAACTTTCTTAAATCTTGGGCAATATCAGAGGAAAAAGCGATGATTCTAGAAGCGGATAAAATTGCATAGTGTTTTTCTAAATCTACTGGTAAATTACCATTTTCTTCTGGGGATTCAGAAGCAAGCAAAAGTAGAGAAGGAGTGGTTAAGGGACTGGTATAAAAAGTGGAAATAAATAAATTAGCCTGTAGGCGATCGCAAATAGCTTGGATTTTTCTGGCATCCTTTCCCGTACAATTATAATCGTAGGATTCCGCAGGCCAATATTTAAATTCTTCCCATCTTGGTGCGCTGTTATTTCTATCTAAAATAACAATCTGTTGACTCAATTCTAATTGACTCCAATGCTCTAGAATTGAAGACCAAACCCTGGCTAATTTTCCTTGATTGATTTGAAAAATCACGCCATCAATAACAATAATAGGGCATCTTTTCTGGGAGATAGCTTGAATTATTTGTAATTTTTCTCGCTCCTCTTCCTGTAAAATTATGCCTAAATCTTCCATCTTAACTGGATTGGATTTAATTTCTAGATCCTTAATGTCTGGGTGGGGAATTTTATAGATTTTACACACTTGATAATGTTCCTCTAATGCTTGACCATTACTGCCATGTTCTAAGCCTTGGAGATTTAAATAATATAACCCTAAAATCTCAGGAATCAAAGCCATTTTTTCACCTTGACTGCCGATTCTTAACCAAAATTCATAATCACCAGCACAGTGAAAATTTTCCTGAAAATAACCATATTTATCGTGCAGCATTTTTCGCCACATTGGTTGAGAACCCACACAACAACCTTGACGCATCTGTTCATAGGAGTAATTTGGCCAATTCCAATGTTTTAAAGCTGGGGTGGTGGCAAAAGTATCATTTTTGAGGGTGGTAATTAATTGATCTGCATAAACTAAACTAATCTCTCTATTGTTATCTAGATAATTAGCCATAATTTCCAGAGCATTAAAACAGCGACGATCATCAGTATTCCCATTGGTGATATAGGAACCCCTAGCTAGTTTAATAGCACGATTCCAAGCTTGATAAAGGGTTTCTCGTTCTTGAGTTCTCTGGTAAATAATATTAGGATAATTTTCTTGAAACTCTTGGATAATCTCCCCTTCATTCTCCGGAGAAGCACTATCGATAATAATAATTTCTACTTCTCCCTTTTCATAAAGAGTTTGAGTAACCAAATCCTCTAGACAACCCCGGATAAACTCCGCTGATTTATAGGTAGAAACAATTACAGAAACTTTGATCCTCTGCAATAGTATGGAGTTGTTATAACTAGGATTCATCGGCTTATCTGATCGCAATTCAAGACAGGGAAATTTTTTGATAATTCGGGATAGTAAGATTTTAAGACTCTATATTTGATCGAGAGAATTGTCAAGATGTTATCGACTCTTATTGGGATACCAGTTTATTTATCTTTTGCTTGTTACTTGACATACTAAAAAACTATAATAGGAAGGCTGTGGAAAATGTGCAACAATGACCGTATCTTCCTCCCTAGACTGGCTAACCCGTGGAACCAGTGATTTATTCCCCCATCAACCCAACTCCCAAGATCCTAGGGAAAATTTAACCCAACTACTGCAAACCACCGATCGCCCTTTAAGAATTAAACTAGGTATTGACCCCACCGGCAGCGATATTCACCTAGGTCATAGTATTCCTTTTCGGAAACTGCGGGCCTTCCAGGATGCTGGTCATATAGCAGTGGTAATTATTGGCGATTTTACCGCTAGAATCGGCGATCCGACGGGAAAATCGGAAGTTAGAAAACAATTGACGAGCGAAGAAGTGAGAGCCAATGCCGAGAATTATCTGGCACAATTGCGCCCAATTTTAGATTTTAACACCCCTAATCGCCTAGAAATTCGCTATAACTCGGAATGGTTGGGGAAATTAGACCTCTCGCAAATTCTCGAACTTCTCTCTACCATGACCGTCGGGCAAATGTTGGCAAAAGAAGGCTTTTCCGAACGCTACGACAAGGAAAACCCGATTTTTCTCCATGAATTTCTCTATCCCTTAATGCAGGGTTATGATTCCGTAGCTGTCGAGGCCGATGTCGAATTGGGAGGAACCGATCAAAAATTTAATATTGCCGTCGGTCGCGATTTACAGAAATATTTCGGCAAAAAACCGCAATTCGGGCTACTTTTACCGATTTTAATCGGAACCGATGGCAGTCAAAAAATGTCCAAATCCCTGAATAATTATGTGGGATTGCGGGAATCGGCCCTGTCCATGTACTCGAAACTGGAAAAAACCCCCGACGCTTTGTTAAAAGATTATTACGAACTATTGACAAACTTGCCCTTAGATGATATGCCAAGCAATCCGCGAGAGGCACAAAAACAACTGGCGATCGAGGTAGTTGCCCAGTTTCACGGGACAGAGGAGGCATTAAAGGCACAAAAAACGGCGCAGGAGATAGTTCTACAGGGAAATACGGCAGCTGCGGCCTCTGTACCCGAATTTTCCCTCACATCGGTCACTTTTCCCCTGAAATTATTCTATCTTCTTGCGGCCACCGGCTTATGTAAAAGTAGCGGCGAAGGGAGAAGACAGATTCAGGGGGGCGCAGTCAGGATCGATAGCGAGAAAATCACCGATGTGGACAAAAGTTTTGAGACAGCCGAAGCTTTAGCCGGAAAAGTCCTACAGGTGGGCAAAAATAAATTTATTCGCTTCGTAGCTTAGAATAAGCGAAAAAGTCCCTATTCGGCGGCTTTTTCCACGATTTCTAACTCAAAATCTCGAAAATGGGCTTTAAACTTTTTACTGAACTCGACGAGGACAGGTAGATTGGCGCTAACCGGTCTGCCACGCCATTCGGTGACAAAAGCTTTCACCCCTCCCTCTAATCCTTTCACGTCAAAAGGATCCGATTTGTGTTCAGGATGATGATAAACTACCACGGACTCAATTACACGAACTCGATCGCCAACTTTCATAAACTCTCTAGCGAAGACAAACGCCTATTGTATCTTTGAAAACAATCTTATCATTGTACGCGATATCAGTGATCAGTAAACAGTGATCAATTATCAGGGAAATGGGGAGAAAAAAGCTGCCTGCTGCCTGCTCAAGCAAACAAGGTCATTAAACCTAAATAAAGCTTTGCGGGATCGAGGGTGACAACATATACAATGATTGGGGTTTATCGTCAAGCAACCCTAAGCCTATGCCACGCCGTGATGACTTAAAGAAAATCCTAATCTTGGGCGCTGGCCCGATTGTCATCGGACAAGCCTGTGAATTCGACTATTCGGGAACTCAAGCCTGTAAAGCTCTGCGAGAAGAAGGTTATGAGGTAATTTTAGTCAATTCTAACCCCGCCTCGATCATGACCGATCCAGAAATGGCCGATCGCACCTACATTGAACCAATTCTGCCGGAAATTGTCGAGAAAATTATCGCCAAAGAACGCCCCGATGCGATTCTACCGACTATGGGTGGTCAAACTGCCCTCAATACTGCGGTAGCTTTGGCCAAAAGCGGCGTTTTAGAAAAATATAACGTGGAATTGATCGGGGCAAAACTTCCCGCTATTGAAAAAGCCGAAGATAGGGAACTATTCAAAAAAGCAATGGAGAAAATCGGTGTTCCCGTTTGTCCTTCGGGGATTGCCAACAATTTAGAGGAGGCAAAAGCGATCGGTCATCAGATCGGTTCCTATCCTCTCATTATCCGGCCGGCCTTCACTTTAGGCGGAACGGGGGGCGGTATTGCCTATAACCAAGAAGAATTTGAACCGATGGCCCAGTATGGTCTAGATTGTTCGCCTACATCGCAAATTCTCGTCGAAAAATCTCTAATTGGCTGGAAAGAATACGAATTAGAGGTTATGCGCGATCTGGCCGATAACGTGGTGATCATCTGTTCGATCGAAAACTTTGACCCGATGGGGGTCCATACCGGCGACTCGATTACGGTTGCGCCCGCCCAAACCCTAACCGATAAAGAATACCAACGCCTCCGGGACTATTCTAAGGCAATTATTCGGGAAATTGGCGTAGAAACCGGCGGATCGAACATCCAATTCTCCGTTAATCCCACTAACGGCGACGTAATCGTGATTGAGATGAATCCCCGGGTATCCCGTTCTTCGGCCCTAGCATCAAAAGCCACGGGATTCCCGATCGCTAAATTTGCCGCTAAACTAGCAGTAGGCTACACTTTAGACGAAATTCCCAACGATATCACCAAAAAAACCCCGGCTTCCTTTGAACCGACTATCGATTACGTCGTCACCAAAATTCCTCGCTTTGCCTTCGAGAAATTCCCCGGCTCCCAACCGATTCTAACTACCCAGATGAAATCCGTCGGGGAAGCTATGGCTATCGGTCGAACTTTCCAAGAATCCTTTCAAAAAGCACTTCGATCCCTAGAAACGGGGCGTTTTGGCTTTGGTTGCGATAAAGTCGAAACTCTCCCCCCCCTCTCGGAAGTCCGGGCTAGTTTGCGGACACCTAACCCCGAACGAGTTTATAGTATCTATCATGCTTTTAAATTGGGCATGAATGGGGAGGAAATCCACGAACTAACCGGGATTGATCCCTGGTTCCTCGATAAATTGGCCGATTTGATGGAAACTGAGAAGTTCCTCAAACGAACTCCCCTGAAAAGTCTCGGCAAAGAGGATCTATTCGCCATTAAACAACAGGGTTTTAGCGATCGCCAAATCGCCTTCGCCACCAACACCAGCGAGGACGAAGTAAGAAGTTATCGCAAGAGTTTAGGTATTATTCCCGTTTATAAAATGGTGGACACCTGCGCAGCAGAATTTGAAGCCCTAACACCCTATTATTATTCCACCTACGAACGGGTAGAATCGGAAGTTTTACCCTCCGATAAACGCAAAGTGATGATCCTTGGTGGTGGTCCCAATCGCATCGGTCAGGGGATAGAATTTGACTACTGTTGTTGTCATGCCGCTTTTTCCCTCAGTAACGCCGGTTTTGAGACGATTATGGTCAACTCTAACCCGGAAACTGTCTCCACCGATTACGATACCAGCGATCGCCTTTACTTTGAACCCCTGACTAAAGAGGATGTCTTAAATATCATCGAAGCGGAACAACCAGAGGGTTTAATTATTCAATTCGGTGGGCAAACTCCCTTAAAACTGGCGGTTCCCCTGCAAAAATATTTAGAATCGCCTAATTGTCCCGTAAATACCAAAATTTGGGGAACTTCACCCGATTCGATCGATGCCGCCGAAGATCGGGAACGGTTTGAAAAAATCCTCCGAGAATTAGATATCCGACAACCCCCCAACGGTATTGCCCGCAATTTCCAAGAATCCCAAGCCGTGGCTAAACGCATCGGTTATCCTGTGGTAGTACGTCCGTCCTATGTTTTAGGCGGTCGGGCGATGGAAATCGTCTATTCCGATAGCGAATTGGAACGCTATATGAAGTATGCGGTACAGATAGAACCGGATCACCCGATTTTAATCGATAAATTCCTCGAAAATGCCATCGAAGTGGATGTGGATGCCCTCTCAGATGCCACGGGAACAGTAGTTATCGGGGGATTAATGGAACATATCGAACAAGCGGGCGTACATTCGGGCGATTCTGCCTGTTCTATCCCCCATACGTCCCTGAGCGCCTCGGTTTTAACCACAATTCGACAATGGACGGTGGAACTAGCGAAAGCTTTAAAAGTAATCGGTTTGATGAATATCCAGTATGCGGTACAGGGGGAGACAGTTTATATCTTAGAAGCGAATCCCCGCGCTAGTCGTACTGTTCCCTACGTTTCCAAAGCAACGGGAGTTCCTCTGGCAAAAGTTGCCTCCCTCGTCATGTCGGGCAAAACCCTGACGGAATTGGGTATCATCAGCGAAGCAATTCCCCGTCATATTGCCGTAAAAGAAGCGGTTTTACCCTTCCAGAAGTTCCCCGGTGCTGATACTCTCCTGGGACCAGAAATGCGTTCTACAGGGGAAGTAATGGGGATTGACAGCGATTTTGGCAAAGCTTTCGCTAAAGCGGAAATGGCCGCCGGCGTGATTTTAGCCACCAGTGGGACGGTTTTTGTCTCGATGAACAATCGCGATAAAACCCCCATGGTCCCCGTGGTTAAGGATCTGCAATCCCTCGGTTTTCGCGTCGTCGCCACTTCGGGAACTCGTGAAGTTTTGTTAGAAAACGGTTGCGAAAATATCGATTTAGTGCTAAAGATTCACGAAGGTCGTCCCCACGTTATCGATTGGATCAAAAATGACTGGATTCAGTTTATTGTCAATACTCCCAGTGGTGAAGAATCCCAAAATGATGGCCGACAAATTCGCCGCACTGCCCTCGATTATAAGTTACCAATTATCACCACTATCGCCGGGGCAAAAGCGACGGTGGCGGCCTTAAAATCCCTGCAATCCCAACCTTTAGAGGTGAAAGCTTTACAGGATTATCTCGCCTAATTTCAGTTATCAGTTATCAGTTATCAGTTATCAGTTATCAGTTATCAGTTATCAGTTATCAGTTATCAGTTATCAGTTATCAGTTATCAGTTATCAGTTATCAGTTATCAGTTATCAGT
>NZ_JADBTR010000146.1:0-11808 GCF_020246065.1 Microcystis sp. M144S2 | reverse complement strand
TTCTGCCCGAAAATCTCGCTCTTACTCCCTGGGTAAACTGCGACGACCCTTAATCTTCCTGTTTACCGTCGGTTGTCTGACTAGCGTGGTCGGTTATCGTTTCTATAATCAGCCGAAATTGGCCGTCGGGACTATTTCCCCCGTCACGATTATCGCCCCCGAAGATGCCCGTTTTCAAGACCAAGAAACCACCGCCCTCAAACGCCAAAAAATTCGGGCTGGACTGCTTCCCCGGCTGAAAAGAGACCCCCAAACCACCGACCAGATCGAGCGATCGCTGCAGGACACCTTAGGGCAATTAAGTCAAATTCGCCCAATTTTGCGAAGAAATTCCATTTTAATGGGCAGGACTATTTCCAACGCCACAATGGAAACGCTGCTTACCTTTTCTGCCCCTCAATGGTCAACTCTACAAAGCCGCCTCAACTATGAAGAATCTTTTACAAACCTCTTGACAAAAGAGCAGGAATATGCTGTTAGCGAAATCCAAGCCTATCGTCAGCGCGTGACGAAGGGAAGCTTTGAGCAATTTATCGATCGATTGGAGCAATTACGGCAAATAAAGGAGCAAACCAGCCAAAATTATCGGCATTCCAGCTTAAATAAACTCAAATACGCCGATCTGATCACAGCAGCCCAAATGGGCGATCGAGAGTGGCAAAACCTAGAAACAGCCATCCTGCAAGCGAGTCGCCGGATTTTGGTGCAAGGCATTCCCCCGGGGATTTCCACCAGTCACCTAGAGGATACCATCGCCGTGCAGATTAGCAGCGATCGCCTAACCCGTCGCCAGCAGCTTTTAGCCGAAAATATCCTTCTAGCGGCCCTGGAGGGAGAAGCGAACCTGATAGAAGATCGGGAGGCAACCAAAGAACAAGCCGCTAAAGCGGTGGAAGCGGTAGATATGGTCATGTCTAGCGCTCAAACCGGTCAAATTATCGTTAAAGCAGGCGAAAAAATTACTCAAGCTCAGTTTGTTCTCATCGATGGTTTTGGTTTGAGCGAACGGGGCATTAACTGGATGGGTTTAGGGTCAACGGCAATCCTTGTCACCAGTGCGATCGGGACTTTTTGTCTCGTTGCCCAGCGTCTCCATCGGCCTCTGCGTCACCGGGATTTTCTTCTCTTGGGTTTGCTAAGTTTTACCACACCGATCCTAGCGATCGCCAATATTCCCTTTACCAATCTGGCAGCCGTGGGTTTATTAGTCAGCAGTTTCTACGGCCCGACTCTGGCCGTCACCCAAGTCCTCTTAACTGCCGGTCTTTCCCTATTCAGCATCCAAGGTATCAGCGCCGATTTAATCGCGGGAACGATAGGGGGACTATTAGCGGCTATGATAGCGGGAAAATTGCGTTCTAGGGATGAATTATCGCTGCTAGGGATGGGAATCGGAGTCAGTCAAGGGGGTGTTTATCTGCTCACTTACCTAATCGTTAGTGCCACGGCCAGCACGATCATCTATACTCTACTACCCACGGCGCTCGTCTATGGTCTATCGGGGATAGCTTGGACGGTAATCGCCCTAGGATTATCCCCCTATTTGGAACGCTGTTTCGATGTGGTCACTCCCATTCGTCTGGTGGAGTTGTCCAATCCTAATTGTAGTTTGCTCAAACGTTTGGCCACGGAAGCGCCGGGGACTTTTCAACATACCCTTTTTGTCGCCTGTTTAGCTGAAGCGGCCGCCCGAAAACTGCACTGTAATGTGGAATTAATTCGCACGGGAACCCTCTATCACGATATCGGGAAAATGCACGATCCTCTCGGTTTTATTGAAAATCAAATGGGTGGCCCGAATAAACACGATGAAATTAATGATCCCTATGTCAGCGCCGAGATTATTAAAAAGCACGTTAGCGAAGGGTTAGTCATGGCCCGCAGACACGGTTTACCGCGAGTCGTCCGCGATTTTATTCCTGAACACCAAGGCAATCTCTTAATTTCCTATTTTTATCAGCAAGCTTTGCAAAAATCCGCCCAAAATGGTCAAGAATTCGTCGATGAGGCGGCTTTTCGCTACGATGGTCCGATTCCCCAATCGCGAGAAACGGCGATCGTTATGTTAGCCGATAGTAGCGAGGCCGCTTTGCGATCGCTGAAGGAGGCCTCCCCAGAACAAGCTATGGATATGATCAAAAAGATTTTTCAGGCCCGATGGCGCGATCAACAATTAGTAGATAGTGGTATTCGTCAGGAGGAATTACCAATTATTGCCGAGGTTTTTGTGCAAGTTTGGCAACAATTCCACCATCAACGCATTGCCTACCCGAAAGCAGTTTTAGAAGTCTCCTCAGCCAAAAAAATATGAAAAAAGATACTTGGCTAAATCAGTTACAATTTCTCTACGAACAAGATGAACATCTCTGGTTAACTGAAACAATTAAACTTCTCAAGGAAAATCGTCTAGCTGAGTTGGATATTCAACATTTAATCGAGGAGTTGGAGGCTTTGAGCAAACGGGATAAAAATCGAGTTGAGAGTTTTTTAAGACAGATAATTATTCATCTTTTGTTGTGGCAATATTGGTCAGAAGAATTTGAATTAAATCATCGGCATTGGCAAGGAGAAATAGCCACTTTTAGAGTTCAGCTAAATGGATATTTAATCACAAATTTAGAAAACTATCTCCTAGATAACCAAGAAAAAATCTATCAAGATGCCGTTTTTATTGTCGGGCAAAAAACTGAAATATCTCCTCACAATTTTCCTCTAAATTGTCCCTATTCCCTTGAACAAATGCTTGATAGGCATTGGCTGCCAGAGCGAAATTAGTTAAATCCCACAGGAAAAAATCAAGGATAATTACCAAAATGCTACTAATTACTCTCAACGAAAATACTTTATCTTTATCTCCTGGCAGTCAAGTTATTTTTCCGCATCAGACTTGGGAAGATTACGAAAGATTGCTGAGTTTACGTCTCCAGAAAACCTATCCCAAACTCTGTTTTAATCGCAAAACGCAAGAAATTCGGCTTATGTCTCCCTTACCAAGTCATGGCAAACGTATCAATCTTTTAAGTGATTTAGTAAAAATTATCCTTCGTCGTCAAGGCAAAGACTGGGAATGTTTTGATCCAATCACCTTGAAAATTCCGGGAGAAGCAGGAGTAGAGCCGGATACTTGTTTTTATATTGATAATAGAGAGGCAATTTTAGGCAAAGAGAGAATTGATTTAACTGTCGATCCTCCTCCCGATTTAGCTATAGAAGTGGACTTTACTTCTCTGACTGATGTAGAGGCTTATCAATTGTTAAAAATCCCCGAATTGTGGGTTTATCGTCGGGAAGAATTAAAAATATATCTGTTCAGAGAAGACGGTTATCAAGAAAGCGAAAATAGTCGTCTCTTTCCCGATATAAATATCAAGAAACTTTTACCCTATTATGTAGAATTAGGCTGGAATCAAGGTTCTAGTCTTGCTTTACGTCAGTTTGAAGCTTTAGAGAATTTTAGTTAAAACACTTTTTGTATAAAAGTGAGTCATGTATCCAATTAATCCCCCCTTAATCCAGGCTTAATAAGGCTTGATCCCCCCTGCTCCCCTTAATAAGGGGGGTGCCGATAGGCGGGGGAATCTGACAAACTAAAGATAATTACCAAAATGCTACTAATTACTCTCAACGAAAATACTTTATCTTTATCTCCGGGCAGTCAAGTTATTTTTCCGCATCAGACTTGGGAAGATTACGAAAGATTGCTGAGTTTACGTCTCCAAAAAACCTATCCCAAACTCTATTTTAATCGCAAAACTCAAGAAATTCGGCTTATGTCTCCTTTACCAAGTCATGGCAATCGTGTTGATACATTAAGGGATTTAGTAAAAATTATCCTCCGTCGTCAAGGTAAAGACTGGCAATGTTTTGATCCGATTACCTTGAAAATGCCTGGAGAAGCGGGAGTAGAACCAGATACCTGTTTTTATATTGATAATAGAGAGGCAATTTTAGGCAAAGAGAGAATTGATTTAACTGTTGATCCTCCTCCCGATTTAGCTATAGAAGTGGACTTTACTTCTCTGACTGATGTAGAGGCTTATCAATTGTTGAAAATACCCGAATTGTGGGTTTATCGTCGGGAAGAATTAAAAATATATCTGTTAATAGAAGACAGTTATCAAGAAAGCGAAAATAGTCGTCTCTTTCCCGATATAAATATCAAGAAACTTTTACCCTATTATGTTGAATTAGGCTGGAATCAAGGTTCTAGTCTTGCTTTACGTCAGTTTGAAGCTTTAGAGAATTTTAGTTAATACTAAATTCGCCACCGTGCCGCTACCCAGTGCCTTCGCCATCACCCTAATTTGGCCCGACGGAATCGCTACCGCTAGACTAAACTTAGTTTATTGTGGTTCTGAGAACGCAGACTCGTCACTAATGTTTCAATGTAATTAATCGCTAGACTGGAGGAGAGAAAGGCAAAACTTGCTTTTTCTCCTCTTTTTTTGAGAAATCTTATGACAGTAATTAGGGTTTGCTAAAAAAGTTTGTTGGTGGGGTTAGGAGTCAGCAGTCAGTAGTCAGATTTGAATCAGTTATCAGTTATCAGATGTGAGTTTTCAGTTCACTGTTCACTGTTTACTGTTTACTGTTTACTGTTCACAGCAAAAAACTCTCCGCTCCCCTATACCTTCTGAACGGGATTTAGTATTAATTATCAATAGGGACTCACTCAAGATTCCTAACTATGTAATTTTACTGATCTAAATCCTGAGAATATAACTCAATATTCGCTGCTTTCAGACAATCATGCTGTCCATTGTTAACGTGACAAACACATAATAAATTGCGAAAATCGTCATAAAAACACACCTCAACTCCATCAGCAATAGCATACCAAGAAGACTGATGGAAGAAATCATCGACTGTGGTGAAACTAGCCATTAAATCATGACGATACCAAATTTGTCGATGTTGATGGGAATTCCACTTATATCCTTGAGCTTTTAGCAAGTCTCTAATCTGAATAGTCGGGTGAGAACCCTTCCCTTTTTGATTGCCGATTTCAATAGTTATATATTTTGAATTATCTCCTGGTATTGGATATTCTTGCCAATTAATTTTATTCAGATTTAAATGGGCAAGAAAGGGCGAATAGTTAGGACTTTCTGTAATTATATAGAGTTGCTCGATCGCACGGGTGATAGCCACATAAAAAAGACGACGTTCCTCAGCAACAATTCCCTCGGGATGACTGCCAAAAATTCTAGTAAAAACCCAATCGGGATGAATTAAAGGATAGGAACGATTAACCGCATCTAAAATTATAACAACTTGTTTTTCTAATCCTTTGTATTTATGGGATGTGGAAATAGTCAAATGATCTCGCAAATTTTCGGGGAGATGTCCACGGATTGCATTAAGAAAGTCTTCTAATTTATTTTGATCATTGACAAACCAATGCAGGTTATTTTTGCGATTGAGTAAAACCACTTCTTGATTATTTTCAATAATAATCTTCTTGATTAAACGTAATAAAGCAGGAGTAATATGATCCCCATTATGATCTTCAATCTCTCTTGGGGTTGGCTCAAAATCTTGTAGATCAACCAGTTTAACAAATCCCGACTCTTTTTTATGAGGTTGAGCGGGTTTTCCTAAACCATTCATCAAGTTATTTCCTGTGGTGACAATGGCAGAGGCTGAACGATAGTTTGTTGATATATTTAATTTTAGAGAATTGGGAAAATAATTAGCAAAGTTTTGATAATAGTTAAGATCGGAACCAGCAAAACCATTAATAGCTTGCCAATCATCCCCTACACAAAAAAACCAAGCTTGAGAATTTTGCTTTCTAATGGCTGTGATCAAGCGATAAAATAGCTCGGAAAAGTCTTGATATTCATCAATTAAAATATATTTAAGGTTACTTAAATCACCCACACCAGATTTCCGTCTAAAAATTGTTTGCCCAGAGGTGATAAGTTTAGCTGCTGTTTGCATTAATCCGTCAAAATCTTCTTCTCCTGTAGCTTTTAATCTTTCTAGATACGCTCGATAAAAAACCTGTCCTAATTCTAGAAACTGTGACTCAAATTCCTCTAGACAATTATGATTAAAAATTTTATTCTCTAATTCTTCAGTAGTTAAAAACTGCTGGCGACAGCGTTGCACAAATTGAACCATCGCTTTGGTAAAATGATCGATCGAGCGTCTTTTGACTTTTGCCCAAATTTCATCTTCACTCAGTCTATTACAGAGTAAACCAAAACTTTCAATTTTATGCTTCAGTAAATTACCAAATTGCTCCTGTGCTGCTTTTATATCCTGAGGATTAAATTCAAGAAATTGCCATCGAGCTTGATTTTGAGCATTTTGCCAAAACTGACGTTTTCTTGCGGACATTTCGTCATAATCTGGATCACCTTGTAATCCAAAATATTCAATAATAATTCCTTGATTTTTGCCAGTAAATATGGTAAAGTCTGGACGATAATTTATTCCATTCCAATCATAGTTACGTTCGTAGCTATAGAATAAATTATGCTCAAATAAAAAGTTTGCGATCACTTTTTCGCCAAAGGATTTATAGTATCTACCATCTAATCCTTCTCTGGGTAGAGAACGACGATAAGATAACATTTCTTCTCGATTTAATAAATGACCACCTCTAACTAGATTTTCCCAATCTCCACGAAACTTAGCCATCATTAAATCACGAATCTTTGAGAAATACTGTGGAGACTTGAGGTGATCATCAATTACTGATTGTAAAGCTTTGCTTTTTCTTTGTTCCCCACCGGATTGATCGAAAATTAGTTCTTCTTCTGGGTGAACTAACCCATAAGCTAAAGCATGGAATGTCATCACATAGGGAATGTTATTTAGTGAATTGTGTTCAATTCTTTCTCTTATTTCCTCGGCTGCTTTGCGGTTGAAAGCTAGTATTAATATTTCCCTTGGTAAAATACCACAATGTTTCTGCAAAAATAAAGCTTTGTTGACTAATGTGCTAGTTTTGCCGCTACCCGCACGCGCTAAGACTTGGATATTATTATTAACTTCTCCAATGGCTAAAGACTGCTCTAAATCTGGTTTTCTTCCTAGATTTTTTTCTAGCCAAGATTGCACAAATCTATGTTTCTCTTGCCAAAATTCTCCCTTAGTCAGATATTTATACAATCTTTCCTGATAAAGTTTATTTACATTAAGGAAATCATATTCAAGCTTCTGGTAAATATCTTGTAGTATTTTATTTTTAATTTCTGGTACTTTTTGGAAAATTTCTTGTACGGTAATAAAGGGAAATATATCACTAAATTGATTAATAATTTTCTCGATTCTATATTCAGCAAAAAAATTATGCTGATATTTAATATGCACAGACACGGTATCATCTTCGTATTTTATGTTGATGATTTGTCCATATTTATAATTCTTAGTGCCTTTTATCCCCGTCTTTTTCCCTTTGTATTTCACTTCTTCACGAATACGACTAACCTTTTTACCCACAAGAAGCTTCCAAGCTTGATCATAATTACCAACAAGCTCGGCAAATTCCTGAATATTATTAATTACTAATTGCTTATTTAGGTTTGAATTATCCATTGTAACCTCACCTGACCTTACATGATCGAGTGCTGTCTTTCAGCTATGTTTATTGTTCCCTAGGGTAGTGGGAAACTAACAGCGATCGCTTCCCATAAACATAAAGTATAACCTAATTTGGTATTGACGAACAGCTACCGAAAAGGAAAACTTCCTAGAGGTGTGATAAATAGAATTAAATGCTTGATAATCTCGGTTTTTAGGCAAAGGGAGACAGATCTACCCCTATCCCTAGGGACCGAAAAGTGCGATGTCAAGAAAGAATGGCAATCATGGCAATCATACCAAACCAGGGACTTTCCGATAGATAGAAGAGATAGATCCCCGGAATCCTACACTGGTAAATTCTACCTCATCTCCCGCTTCATAGATCTGTTCTTGCCAAACTCCCGAATCCTCGCGACGGTGACATTCAATTTTAATCTGGTTTTGATGAATAAGAATGTATTCTTTTAAGGTGGGACAGGTTTGATAATCGCTGAATTTATCACCCCTATCAAAGGATTCCGTAGATTTCGATAATACTTCAATAATCAGAACGGGATAAAGAATAAAATCATCGGTATTGTTAATCTCTCTCTCGTCACAAACCACCGCAATATCGGGATAATAATAACAATTTGCCTCCTCTAACCGGACTTTAATATCGGAAGTGAGAACAAGACAGGGACTATCATCGAGATGATTACCTAGAACCTTGGCTAAATTGACCGATAAAACGATATGGGGCTTTTTTGCGCCTACCATCGCATAAATCCGTCCTTTTCGGTACTCGTGCTTGATCGGACTGACTCTTTCCCCTTCTAGATACACTTCTGGAGAGACATAAAAAAAATTAGGATTCGTCACCATCGTCCCCATGCTCCCTATCCTCGAATAACTGAATTATAGCCTTTGGGAATCATCGCTCTTGGACTCAATCTCGCTAGACTTATAGATCAATGATTGTCACTTGTAATATTTATATTACAGTTATGTGACAGACTAGAGATAACGACTCTCAAAGGGACGTTATTTAGGAATGAATCCCGAAAACGATTGATATCCATAGGTTTGCCAGAATGTCCAACGCTAAAAGTTACAAAGATACCGTTAATTTGCCTCAAACTGACTTTGATATGCGAGCAAATGCCAGTAAACGTGAGCCAGAAATCCAGAAATTCTGGCAAGATGAGCAAATATATGAGAAATTAGCGCAAAATAACCCCAAAGAATTATTTATTCTCCACGATGGTCCCCCCTACGCTAACGGATCCCTGCATATCGGTCATGCTTTAAATAAAATTCTCAAAGACATTATCAATAAATATAAACTGCTGCAAGGCTACAAAGTGCGCTATGTGCCGGGTTGGGATTGTCACGGGTTGCCGATCGAACTGAAGGTTTTACAAAGTCTCAAAAGCTCGGAAAAAGAGGGTCTAACCCCTTTGAAATTACGTCAGAAAGCCCACGATTTTGCCCTTCAAACGCAAAAAGAACAGTGTGAAGGTTTCAAAAGGTATGGAGTCTGGGGAGACTGGGAAAATCCCTATTTAACCCTACAACCGGAATACGAGGCCGCTCAAATTGCCGTATTCGGAAAAATGGCCCTAAAAGGTTATATTTATCGGGGACTAAAACCGGTTCACTGGAGTCCTAGTTCTCAAACCGCTTTAGCTGAGGCAGAATTAGAATATCCCGAAGGTCACACTTCCCGCAGTGTCTATGTTGCTTTTCCGATTACGTCAGTTTCAACCCCGGTTTTAACGCCATTTTTGCCTAATTTATCCGTGGCTATCTGGACGACTACTCCCTGGACTTTACCCGGGAATTTGGCTGTCGCATTGAACCCAGAATTAAACTATTCAGTGGTGGAAACCAGCGAGTCTAATTATCTAATCGTAGCGACGGATTTAGTCGAAAAATTGGCCGACATTTTTAACACAACTTTGACGATTAAAGCAACGGTTAAAGGTCTGGAATTAGAACATACTAAATATCGTCATCCTTTGTTTGACAGAGAAAGTGCGATTCTCATCGGTGGGGATTATGTCACCACTGATTCCGGCACCGGATTAGTTCACACGGCCCCTGGCCATGGTCAGGAGGATTATATCGTCGGCCAACGTTACGGTTTACCGATACTTTCTCCCGTGGATGATAAGGGAAATTTCACCGCAGAAGCGGGACAATTTGCGGGTTTAAATGTCCTAAAAGATGCTAATGAAGCGATAATTTTAGCACTGACAGAAAAGGGTGCGTTACTCAAAGAGGAAGCATATCAGCATAAATATCCCTACGATTGGAGAACCAAAAAACCGACAATTTTCCGCGCAACAGAACAATGGTTTGCTTCCGTGGAAGGATTCCGAGAATTAGCTTTAGACGCGATTGATTCAGTGCGTTGGATTCCCGCAACAGGGAAGAATCGCATCACTTCTATGGTTAGTGAAAGAAGCGATTGGTGTATCTCTCGTCAGCGCAGTTGGGGGGTTCCTATTCCTGTTTTTTATGACGAAGAAACAAATGAACCTCTGTTAACGGAGGAGACGATTAATCACGTTCAAGCTATCTTCGCAGTCAAGGGTTCTAATGCTTGGTGGGAGTTATCGGTAGAGGAATTATTGCCTCCCAGTTATCGCGATAATGGTCGCAGTTATCGCAAGGGAATGGATACTATGGATGTGTGGTTTGATTCTGGTTCTAGTTGGAATGCGGTGGCTAATGCTCGACCAGAATTAAGTTATCCTGCGGATATGTATCTAGAAGGATCGGATCAGCATCGGGGATGGTTTCAATCAAGTTTATTAACCAGTGTGGCTGCTAATGGTATTGCTCCCTATAAAACGGTGTTAACTCACGGTTTTGTTTTGGATGAACAGGGACGAAAAATGAGTAAATCTCTGGGTAATGTCATCGATCCTAATGTGATCATTAATGGTGGTAAAGACCAGAAAAAAGAACCCGCTTATGGGGTGGATGTGATTCGGTTATGGGTGTCCTCGGTGGACTATACCAATGATGTGAATATCGGTCAAAATATTCTTAAACAGTTGGTAGATATCCGTAATAAAATCCGTAATACTGCCAGGTTTTTACTGGGGAGTTTAAATGATTTTGATCCCGTTAAAGATGCAGTAGCTTATGAAGATCTACCGGAGATTGATCGCTATATGTTACATCGTATCTCGGAGGTGTTTACGGAAGTAACGGCAGCTTTTGAAAGTTTCCAATTCTTCCGCTTTTTCCAGACGGTACAGAATTTTTGTGTTGTCGATTTATCTAACTTTTATATCGACATCGCTAAGGATCGTTTATACATTTCTGATCCTAATTCTTTCCGTCGTCGCAGTTGTCAAACAGTCTATGCTATTGCTTTAGAAAATCTCGCTAAAGCGATCGCTCCTGTCCTGTCTCATCTAGCGGAAGATATCTGGCAATTTCTACCCTACAAAACTCCTTATTTATCAGTATTTGAGTCAGGATGGCTAAACATCAATCCTGCTTGGAATAATCGCGAATTGGCCGATAAATGGGCGAAATTCCGGCAGCTACGCACCGAAGTTAATAAGGTGATGGAAACTGCCAGAAATGATAAGGCGATCGGTGCTTCTTTAGAGGCAAAAGTTTTACTTTATGTTCCCGATGAAACCTTACAACAGGAGTTAGAATTATTCAACAATTGTGATAGTTTAACTGGGAATAAAGTTGATGAATTGCGTTATCTATTTCTCTCTTCCCAAGTGGAATTAGTTAGTGATATTAGCGCGATTCAAACCGCAGAATATAAGGGAGAATCAGACTTTGTTTCGGTGGGAATTGTCAAAGCAGACGGCGAAAAATGCGATCGCTGTTGGAATTATTCCACTCAAGTGGGAAAATTTGCCGATGATCCCACTATTTGCGAGCGCTGTAATGCCGCTTTAAAAGGAGAGTTCTAAGCTAAATTAAAAGGGTGCTTTATTGTCTAATAAAGTACCCTTGTTTAATCCTCAGCTAAAAACTTATTCACAGGTATTAACTCTAGGGAATAGATAATTAGGGATGGAAGATTACCAATCAGCTTTTTCAGAACGTCATCAAGATACAGAAATACTTTGTGAATCTAATAGGAAAATAGCTGCTATGCACTTTGGAGGTAGGTTCTTCCGAACTTACCATGTAAAATCAACTAGCAAAATGCCAATTTAATAAACATCTAAGACTAAAGTTTTTAAAGTTTCTAAATCCATAGCCTCTCCTTTTAATCACCTTCAGTTTATTATTAATTCCTTCCACTGT
>NZ_JADBTR010000145.1:0-76042 GCF_020246065.1 Microcystis sp. M144S2 | reverse complement strand
TTAAGTAGGTAGGCGTTAAAAATTATCAGATGCCCCCCTTATTAAGGGGGATCCCCCCGCCTATCGGCACCCCCCTTATCAAGGGGGGCAGGGGGGATCGAACCTAAAATCCATTTTTAATTTAATTATAACCAGCTACTTATCTAAGTTAAAAACAACAATAAAACTAGCGATCGATGGGCGTGATCAGTAAAGTCAAATTACGAGAGTTTTGGGAGCGCCACTCGGACGCAGAAGACGCTCTTAGGGATTGGTATAACTTCGCTAGTAAGGCTAACTGGAAAAATTTAGTAGAGGTTCAAGGTCGCTACCCGAAAGCGGAGGCGGTGGGAAATTTTACAGTTTTTAATATCAAGGGAAACAAATACCGTTTAATCGCTGACATCAATTATTCTCGTCAAACCATTTTCGTTAAATATATTCTAAGTCACGCTGAATACAATAAGGAGAACTGGAAAAATGATCCCTACTTCTAATCCATTAACCTATGGTGATTTACTCTTGCAGTATCAACCGAAACCGATTAATAACTCCCAAGAATACGAGCGATTTTTAAGCATAATTGAAGGGATGATGTCACGGGAGTTAAGCAATGACGAAGGACTATTATTCGATTTATTGGTGTTATTAGTGGAAGAATACGAGCGGAAACATTATCCGATCGCCCGAACAAATCCTGCCGCTACGTTAGAATCTTTACTTGATGAATTCGATATCGATAGGGAGTGTCTTGTCGATATTTTCGGCGATCGGGATAGGGTAGAATCTGTGATAGGGGGAAAACAGGCGATCGCTCCCTCTCAAGCCGAGTCTCTAGCCGAATTTTTTAATCGTTTAAGTGCGAAACTGGCGTTAAGCGCCCGTGATTTTCTCTTGTAGCCTCGCTTTCCCTCGGGGACTGAGGGGGGAAGACCATATAACAAATCCTTACTTTCTTCATAACTTTAGATTAATTAAGATAATGTTACAAAACTTTATGAAAAAGCCGTAGTATGATAATTTACGCCAGTAAAGCGAACACAATAAGGAGCAACACCCATAATGCAGTCGGCCGAGATGTTGCTGACAGTCCCCAAAGAGTATTTAAAAGCACCGGGGGGCTTCAACCCAAACGTTACCATGTTTTTTAGTGCCTTGAGCCTAATAACCCTATCTACCTGTGGCTATTGGCTATGGTCCTGGCCTGACTGGATTTGTTTTAGTGCTAATGTCCTCGCTTTACATTTATCGGGGACAGTTATCCACGATGCCTCTCATAATTCTGCCCATAGCAATCGGACATTTAATGCTATTTTAGGTCATGGTAGTGCTTTAATGCTCGGTTTTGCCTTTCCGGTCTTCACTAGAGTCCATTTACAGCACCATGCTCACGTTAACGATCCCGAAAATGATCCAGATCATTTTGTCTCCACTGGTGGCCCTTTGTGGATGATTGCGGCCAGATTTTTTTATCACGAGATTTTCTTTTTTAAGCGGCAACTCTGGCGGAAATACGAACTGCTGGAATGGTTCCTCAGTCGTCTTTTTGTGGCTACCATAGTCATCGTCGCCTGTCAATACGGTTTTATCAGCTATGTGATGAATTTTTGGTTTGTTCCCGCTTTAGTGGTGGGAATTGCCCTCGGTTTATTTTTCGATTATCTACCCCATCGTCCTTTCCAAGAGCGTAATCGTTGGAAAAATGCCCGCGTTTACCCCAGTCCCCTGTTAAATCTGCTGATTTTAGGGCAGAATTATCATCTCGTGCATCATCTCTGGCCGTCGATTCCCTGGTACAAATACCAACCGGCATACTATGCCACTAAACCGCTTTTAGACGCAAAAGAGTGTGAACAGTCTTTAGGTTTACTGCAAGGTAAGAATTTCTGGAGTTTCCTCTACGATGTCTTTTTGGGGATTCGCTTTCACTCCCATTCTTCTAAAACTTCTTGATCTCACTTATCGTAATGGTGAGGTACAAACTTTTCATTTTGGGAAGTCGGTGGTCGATCTTATGAGAAACTCTGTATCTGTACTGGTTTTGTTGTCAACTTGATTTTTTTAAGGAGGATTTTATGGGTCAGCATTGGGGAAAAGCCTTAATTTTAACAACAACTTTCTTGACAATTAACATCGATTATGCTAGGTCTTTAACCTTTGGTGAGGCCGTTGGTATTGGGGCGGGGGCCTTGTTAATCAACCGGGCGGTACAGGATAATAGACAACGTTATCGATTTGTGCCACCAGAGCAAGAATTTCAGCGCGGACTAGAGGACGGGTTTAACTTTGCCCGCTATGATAATCCGCGCAATTCCAGAGACTACGATGACGGTTTTATCGAGGGAAGAAGACGGCGGGAGTCGGGTTGGTCCAGTCCCAACCGGAGAGGTTGATTATTATTTTGGTCTGCGTCCCACTTCGGCGGTTTCTTGAATGGAAAATATCCTCAATTTGCCGTCGATGGGAGCGACTTTAGCCACCGCTGCCGATGCCACTATATAGTTATCACCCTCGGTGTTGGTAATATTGACTACCCGCTCGCGAGTGATAATCGCCATCTCGTTATTAGCAAGAATATCCACGTCCCAATTCTCAGAAAGAACCTCTATACTTTTAATATTTTTGTAGGATTCCTCTAAAAATATTTTATGTTCCGTGATGCCATCTAACTCAAAAATTTCGGTACTAGCATCGGTTTTAATGGTCAATTGCGAGGAAATAAACGGGGCATAGTGTTTGAGGATTAGGGCGATATTTTTATCTTTAATAGCGGTTTCAATGTCTTGAATCATTGCTTTAATTTCCGCTTCCTTGATTGTTTGTCCCCCATCGCGATTACTCGATTGTTTCACCGGCACTATCGAGGGATTAGCGTGGACAAAAGGGGGGGAGATGCTGGGGAGAAGGGATAAACCGAGCAATAGAACAATTAATTGGGGAGAACGCATAATTTAATAAACTTGGTAAATTCAACCCGAATCATAGCATTTTCTCGTTACCGAATAAATCCTCAAGGTGAAAGTCCCTGGTTAGGGAAGCTAAGAGAGCAAAATTCTGGCTGTGCAAAGTCTAGGTTGATCCTTTAGCTATTTTTGCTTGATATTTCCAGAATAACAGGGGTATGATCGCTAGGTTTTTCTTGTTTCCTGGGTTCTCGATCAATCAGACAATTAACGGCTTTTTCGTATAGCTGAGGAGTTAAATAAAGATGATCAATTCGCCAACCTCGGTTACGAGCAAAACCACCGCTGCGATAATCCCACCAACTATAATGTCCCGGTGCCGAGGTGAATTTTCTAAAGGCATCTTGTAAACCAATTTCTAAGACTTTTTCTAAAGCTTCTCTTTCTTTAGCTGAAGACATAATATGATTTTCTTTGCCTTTGGGATCATAAATATCTTTATCTTCTAAGGCAATATTAAAATCACCACAGATACATAATTCTTGGGGTTGAGAATTAATTATTTTATCTAGATATTTCCTGAGAGTTTCTAACCATTTAAGCTTATAAATATATTTGTCACTATCTAGAGAAGAACCGTTAGGAACGTAGAGATTAATAATCCGAATATCGCCGATTACTCCAGTAATTAGCCGTTTCTGTTCGTCGAGTTCTCCCGTTAAATTTTCTCCGATAATGGGACTAAATCCCACAGTGATATCGTCCATGGGTTTCTGGCTAAAAATCGCTACACCATTATAGGCTTTTTGTCCAGAAATATAGAGATGATAACCCAAAGATTCAAAAGCTTCTCTGGGAAAATCTTGATCGATTACCTTGGTTTCTTGCAAGCATAAAACCTCAACGGGATTGAGTTGTAACCAGTTAATTACCTGCTCTTGTCGGCTGCGAATCGAGTTGACATTCCATGTGGCGATTTTCATAGCTAAAAACCGAGAATTTTTCTCACACTTCCTCAGCAAAACTACTGCGACGCACAAACTCAAAGGGACCGGCGATCGAACCCCAGACTAATTGATCGGTTTCGGGATCTAAACCGCGATCAACGCTAATTAATCCCCGTTCACTAATTTCAAAACTATTATCTAAATAAGTCATTCTATCTTTGCGAAAGACTAAACATTGTTTACCCGGTTTCACCATCCCTTTAAAACTGTTACCTGTCCAAGTGACATTCATATCACAACCCGCCATCGGTTCTAATAGTTCTAAGCTGAGATTTTTGAGACGCTGGGGTTCTCTAGAAGCACCAAAAAAGTTAGCTTCCTCTTTAACTTTAAAGTTTTCTAGTTCAATATGATCATCGACTACCGATAATTTCAATACTCGCAAACGATAGGGAGTATTGAGCATAAAATCGTAGGCCTGCTCTAAAAACAAACTGGTTCCCTTGAGTAATTCATCGGGTAAAGGACGCATACACACGCGAATATGGGCAAAAAAAGGCGGATTAGCAAAAGCTTGTTCTTGATTACTAAAATCCGCCGCCATCCAGCGTGCTAGGGTTTTTATATCCGTGGGATGAGTCATAGTTTTTGAGATGTGAATGGCTATTAGCTATCAGCCATCAGCTAGTTAATCGCTCTGATAAATTTTCACTGATTACTGATAACTATGTCCCGACAATTGTTATTGTGCAATTACTTTAATTTCGATATCGGCACTAACTTCGGGATGGAGTTTGACTTGTACTTTATAGACTCCCAATTGACCGATATCGGGGACGGTAATACCACGGCGATCGATTTCTAATTTAGCATTTTCTAGAATAACCGTAGCCACATCTTGACTGGTGACAGTACCGAAAATCGCCTCGTTTTCACCCACCTGTTTAGGGATGGTGTAGGGACTGAGTTTTTCGATCGCAGTTTTTCTGGTTTCCGCTTCTTGTTTTTCGGCAAGAAGACGTTGACGCTCTTTTTCTTTCCTAAATTCTGCCTGTTTAATCGCGCCCTTGGTGGCTAAAACGGCCACACCTTGGGGGATAAGGTAATTGCGGGCATAACCGGGGGCTACTTCCACCACATCGCCATTTTCACCTAATTTGCTGACTTTTTGATTGAGGATAACCTGCATTCGTTTCGCCATGATCTTGACCTAAAACAATAGTTCCAAAACCTTTATCATACCATGCAATCGTCAAGTCTCGATCACAAGTTAGTTATTGCCGGCGGCGATGATTTGGGTTAATAGGGGGCCGATTGCCTGAAAGGCCGAGGGTAAAACCGCTACGGTGGCGGCTGCGATAATAATTGTCGTGGCTAATCTCAGCACTTTCTCGGAGGCTTTTTCGTAAGTGTCAAATTTATAGTCGAGCTTGTCTAATCTTTGGTCTATTTCCTGAAAACGTTGGTCTATTGCCTCAAAACTTTGGTCTATCGCTTCAAAACGTTGGTCTATCGCCTCAAAACGTTGGTCTATCGCTTCAAAACGTTGATTTACTGCTGTTTGGAAGCTTTTCAATTCGTTGAGAACATCGGTTAGGGTGGGTTCTTGAGTGGACATGGTGACACCTAGGGGAATTTGATCGCCTAGCACAATTATAACCCTAAGTCAAGCTTTTTTGATGATAATTAACGTTTTTATTGGTCATATTTTGACCTTGTTCCAGTGTTGGAGACAACCAGTATTTCTATTCTAATAAGGTCTCTTTAATTGTTTTTAAGACTTTGCTATCTTTGACCATCCAAGCATGAAGCAATACGGGAATGGAAATTTCTTTGCCCACCGATAAACGGGAACTATGGGCAGGAAATATCATTAAATCGTAGGGAGTCCAGATAATTGTGGTTTTAATTTTATTTAAAATTTGTTGACAATCTTGATTTAAATCCTCTAGAAATTGACTCCCCGGCTGCATTTGTCTAATCCCATCTAAGGGTAAACTATACGCGGTTAACGTGCCTCGATTCGGAGCAGAAATATTTAGGTAACGTTGCACTCTTGCCACTCCTCCCAATCTTTGCAGGTAGTAGCGGGTAATTAGTCCTCCCATACTAAACCCAATCAGATCTACTTTCTGCTCTTTAGCAAAGTTTTTCTCGATATAATTGTCCACCTGACCCGCTAAAACTTCTAACTTTTCGTAACCATGATTGGGAATTAGGTTAAAACTATGCACCTGCCAACCATGATGGTTTAAATACTCGCTCATCGGTTTAAAAACAGCAGTAGTGTCCAAAAAACCATGCACCAAAACAACGGGATTCATAGATGAGGTTTTATCCTTAAATTCTGAATCTATTCTAACGGATGATCGGGGTAATGAGCGAAAAATTTTTGGGAAGAGCCTATCTACTAGGTACGGCTACTGGCAACTTCTAAGGATTAGGGAAAAAACCAAAAAGTTTAGCGGCACCTCCTAAAATGGCGACTACCAATGCTATTAGAATTCCTCGATTGGTGAATTCCTGATAGGCAACCCTTGCAGTTAATCCATTGATTTTTTCGTCTAAAGCCTTAATATCTCCCTTGAGTTCGGCCTGTCCTATTTCTACTTTAGTTAACCGGTCTTCTATCTTGTCAAATCTCTCATCAATACGTTTTTCCAGAGAGTCGATTTTCTCATCAATACGTTTTTCCAGAGAGTCGATTTTCTCATCAATACGTTTTTCCAGAGAGTCGATTTTCCCCTCAATCCTTGTCAGGACAGCTTCTAGGGAATAAGTGACAGTTTCGTTAGACATTTTGAGCAACTCCCAACGGATTGAATAGGTACAATAGCTGGATGTTTTTCTAAATAACTCTTGACTAGACTATTTAAAAACAGCAGTAGTGTCCAGAAAACCATGCACCAAAACAACGGGATTCATAGATGAGATTTTATCCTTGAATTCTGAATCTATTCTAACGGATGATCGGGGTAATGAGCGAAAAATTTTGGGTAAGAGCCTATCTACTAGGTACGGCTACCGGCAACTTCTAAGGATTAGGGAAAAAACAAAAAAGTTTAGCGGCACCTCCTAAAATGGCGACTACCAATGCTATTAGAATTCCTCGATTGGTGAATTCCTGATAGGCAACCCTTGCAGTTAATCCCTCGATTTTTTCGTCTAAAGTCTTAATATCCCCCTTTATTTCTGTCTGTCCTATTTCTAGCTTGGTTAGCCGTTCATTAACTTCTCTCTGTAGGGTGTCGATTTTTTGATTGACATTCTGTTGCAAGGTATCAATTTTCTGATTAACATCCTGTTGCAAGGTATCGATTTTCCCCTCAATCCTTGTCAGGACAGCTTCTAGGGAATAAGTGACAGTTTCGTTAGACATTTTGAGCAACTCCAAAAGTCAAATCTTCAGGGGTAGATGCTGGAGGCTATATTTTAAGGAAAAATCAGGGGTCTATCGGCGGACACGGATTCCCATTGTAAGAAAATTATAAGTCAAGACTTGAGTTTTTGTCAAGCTTTTTTTTGACGGCAATCAATGGCAAGAACTTCGGGGAAGTATTTAGCCACCGATTCCTAACCGTCCCGCTAAACTAGGGCTTAAAGGAATCAGAGTCGCCAACATTAAAAAGAGTAGTAATAAACCCCAACCGGCGCGGGTGTCATCGGGTTCGGTTAACTCGTTTAAACTCGGTCTTTCCAACTCTCTTTGTAAAAAAGCGACTAAAATTGTCCAATAGAGAGGAATCGGATTACTGGGATTAACTAAGGAAATAATGCCCAAAATAACCAAAGTAGCCACAGTGGTGCGGCGGGCAATTTTGCGACCATAAATAGCCTGAACAATTCTGCCACCATCTAACTGTCCAGCAGGCAGTAAATTAAGGGCGGTAATCACCAATCCTAACCAACCGATAACAGTTAAAGGATGCACGGAGATAACGGCATTTTGTAACTCGTCGCCCAAAACTATCCGCGCTAAAGAACCCACTAAAATTGAACTTTGGAAAAAGGTACTAGGGATTTGAAAAAGGCTGGCCGAATTAGATAAAGTCAGTCCAACGATTAACAAGATTAAAGAAACCAAACCTCCCAAAGCAGGACCAGCGAAAGCTATATCAAATAGGACACTGCGGTTAGGTAATAAAGATTCAAAACGAGTAATCGCCCCAAAAGAACCAATCTGCCAAGTGGGAAGAAAATAGGGTAAACTGAGACGAATATTATGGCGTTTAGCGATAATTAGATGACCGATTTCGTGGGCAATTAATACCGACCATAAACCCAAACTCAGGGGAATTGCTTCTCGATATCTCTGCCAATTACTAAACAAATCAAAACCCAATAAAATTCCCGCCGCTTCTAAGCTGGTGACAATGGTGGCTACTAACAAAACTAAAGAGAGATTTTTTTGAGCAAGAGTGGCAGGACTAGGATCGTTAGTTTTGGGAAGGATAATTACCACAGGTTTTTCCTCGGTTCCTTCCACCAGAAATAAACGATATTTATCGCCAAAATGATTACTTAATTTCTGGGTTAAGCGAGAGTGAACGATGTCTGGTTCTCCCCGTAAATTGCCTTTAAAAATTGCCCCTTCCTGAAAAGAGATAGTTTCGGTAGCAAAAAAAGTATCTATCCCAAAAATACTCTGAATAACTTTTAAATCCTCTTCGGAAATTGGCATCACATCGGGTACAATTGCTGTCACCGCTGCCGGGGTTTCTAGAGGAGTAACGGACTGGCTAACTGCCGGGTTAACTTTCGGTTCAATTATCTGATTGGTTTTCAGTAAGCGTAAACGGTTGCCCAAATAAATATAGATAATGGTGGAAGCAACCAGTAAAAAGAGAATTACCGCTAGATTGAGATAAATTCCCGCCGCAAATAGCCCGAAAAAAATTAACCAAGGAGCTATGAGTACCAAGGATTGTAACCAAGGTAAAATTCCCAGTTGGCCGTAGGGTTTAGCTCGATAAAAACTCCAAGTCAAGATAGCACCAGCGACGAGGAAAATAACAGCGACCGCAGCAATTTCCGAAGAAATATTAACCATAGGAAAGTCAAAATCAATAGGTTTTTATCAATCAATTTGATTATAAGCTTGCAGGGCGGCCCGTAATTGACCCCGATGCTTTTGTAACAATTCTTGTCCTGGGGCCGCCGAAAGTCCCGTTTTCTGCATTAACAAAGCCAATTTAACCCGGCGGCCACTTTTTTCCAGTAAAATAGCCGCTTCCTCACGACTAATATCGCTAAGGTTACAGATAATCCGCAGGGCGCGGTCATGGAGTTTATGATTAGTAACAGCCACATCGACCATCTGGTTGCCGTACACCTTGCCTAACATTACCATTGTCCCTGTGGAAAGGATATTTAAAGCCATTTTCGTCACCGTTCCCGCTTTCAGACGGGTGGAGCCGGCCAGAAGTTCTGGTCCGGTCAATAAGCGGATATCCACATCCACCGCGATCTCCACCTGTTCGGCGGGGACACAACTAATGGCAATCGTCGTCGCACCTCGCTGTTTTGCCGCCTGTAAAGCCCCGTGAACGTAGGGGGTTGTCCCCCCGGCGGTAATCCCCACTACCACGTCTAATTCGTGAATTTCTCGCTGGGCAATAATCGCCGCCCCATCTTCCGCTTTATCCTCCAAATCTTCGGAACTACGCACCAGCGCCGCCGCTCCACCGGCGATAATTCCCTGTACCAATTCCGGGGGAGTGCAGAAGGTGGGGGGACATTCGGCCGCGTCCAAAACCCCCAGCCGGCCACTGGTTCCCGCCCCAATGTAAAAGAGTCTGCCACCTTTAGCCAGAGCTTGACTGGTCAGGGAGATTGCTAGGGCCAATTCTTGCCGGGCCATGGCGATGGCTTTTAGGGTTTGGGCATCCTCGCGATTGAAGAGATCCACCAATTCGAGCGGGTTTAATTGGTCTAAATTTAGGCTGTTTGGGTTAATTTGTTCGGTTAACAGGTGTCCTCTGCTTTCCCACTGTTCCATAACGGTTTAATTGAGTTTTTCGTAAGATTATTTTCAGTATATAGCGAATCGGTGGGCTAAAAGCTTGACAATTGCACCCTAGATATTAGATAATAGTAAATTGTGTCAATTCCTGCTCGGATCAGGTGAGGACATTAGCACAAAAGCTGGAATTTTTTTCAGCTACCTGTACGGCAAAACGAGCGCAGAAAATTTATGAGTTACGCGATTATTGAGACCGGTGGCAAACAGATTCGGGTAGAACCAGGTCGCTATTACGATATCGAACTTCTTCCCGTCGATGAACAAAGTACCCATACCATCGACAAAGTGCTATTAATCCATGATGAGGATGATATTAGCATCGGTCAGCCCTTTATCGAAGGGGCCACCGTCGAAGGCACTGTCATGCAACATCGTCGGGGCAAAAAAGTTATTGTTTATAAAATGCGCCCGAAAAAGAAAACCCGTAAAAAACGCGGTCATCGTCAAGAAATTACCCGTTTTATGATTGATTCAATCAATTATAACGGTAAAACCCTAGTCGCCACTGCTGCTACCTCCGTCGCTGAAGTTGTGGAAGATAGTAGCGATGAAGAAGAATAACTTTTAGAATCAAAAAAGCATTTGGAGAGAAATTATGGCTCATAAGAAAGGTACGGGTAGTACCCGCAACGGACGCGATTCTCGTTCCCAGAGACTAGGCGTTAAGCGCTACGGTGGTCAAGTGGTAAAAGCGGGAAATATTCTCATCCGTCAACGGGGTACTAAAGTTCACCCGGGTAAAAATGTTGGTCGTGGTGGCGATGATACTTTATTCGCTTTAATTGATGGTGTGGTCAAATTTGAATACAAGGATAAAAGTCGCCGTCAAGTTAGCGTTTATCCTGCTGAAGTTAGCGCTAGTTAATCCCATCAACCCTGATTAATTTTTTCCCTGTAACCTCCTAACTCATCCTAGGGGGTTTTTCAAATAATTTATATCTGTTGACAGGGTAGATCGATCGCTCATAGATTAAAATAGTCCGAAAGTAGCTCGGAAAAGAGGGACTCACCATGATTTTTAAAATTGCCGATATCTTAAAAAATTTGCCCTGGTCTTTCAATTCTACTGCCGAATTACCCTGGTTAGATCGCTCGCGAGCGGAAAAATCCCTGCAAAAAGCTCGTCAACAACGGCGAATTTCCGAACGAGAATATCAACTCCTTGACCATTGGCGAGAATTGGGTTATTGTATTGTCAAAGATTTAATTCCCGCAACGGCGATCGATAATTTAGTAGCAGAATTAGCCGATTTATTTTTCCTAGAATCGGCTATCCCTGGATTAAGAATTGAAGGCATTCAAGCAGAAAATCTACCGGCGAGTTTAAGTCACGAGCAAGTTTTAGCCCTAGATATCGAGCAAAGAAAAGCCTTGGTTAATTCTATTTGGCGACTCCATGCCTTTCATGAGATTTCCCCCGCTGCTCGAGCAATTTTTGACAATCAAAATCTGAGAGATTTAGTTAATTTAATTATCGGCAAATCCTGCGAACCGAGATATTCCATCAACTTCCTGCACGGTACAGAGCAAGGACTGCACGAGGATATGGCAGTTTTTTATGTTCATCCTGCTAATCATTTAGTCGGTGTTTGGATTGCCTTGGAAGATATTTCCGCCGATGCTGGCCCGCTAATTTTTTATCCTAAATCTCATAAAAATATCAAAGTAACTGAATTTTTTCCAGACTATCCCGCCGTCAATCTTAAAAATATTACTGCCGCTCAAATTCCCCAATACCAAGATTATGTTAACCATCGCGCTCAGAATTATGACTGTCAATCATTTACTGCTAAAAAAGGAGAGATTCTTCTCTGGCACGGAATGTTAATTCATGGTGGTGGGAAGATTAATAATACCCTGCTAACCCGTAAATCGATGGTAATTCATTTTATTGCCGAGGGTGGCGATTACAACGATCGGGCTTTGGGACCTTTTAATTGGTAAGATTAATCTACCACTAATAACTCGGAAATAATCGGACTAATACTAAATCCGTTTAGTATAGGCTACTTATGAGGAGAGGCAATAGGGGTAATAGATAATCCGTCTTTAATAACTAAATTTAGTATAACATCGGATTTTAACAGGTCAAAAGTCTTATTTTCAAAGGGTTTTACCATCATTCAGCAAACCCTAAATATGACAAATGCCCCGCAACTATTCTGTTTTTTTTTCCCTTGACAATACTTCTTGTATTTGTGGTACTAAGGTCGGCAAATCTTCTCGAATTGTTGCCCAAATTCTACTTAAATTAACTTGAAAATATTCGTGAGTTGCAACATTTCTCATTCCTGCCATTAAACGCCAAGGAATAAGAGGATAGCGAGACTGAATTTCCTTCGGTACATTTCTAGTTGCTTCTCCGATAATAATAAAATCATAGAGAACCGCTTTGATATTTGTTTGATTCTTGGCAAATTCCTCAAACGTCATTGCCTTTGTTCGCTGTTCAATTTCACTGATAGATTCTAAAATGTCTTGAAGGCGAAGTCGCCAATCTCTAGAAGGCATTGATCAGATCCTCAAGCACAGGTTCCCGTAAATGTTCTCTTAAGGCATCCTGAGTTCCTAAATCCACAGAGCATCCCAGAATATCTTCTAAATAATACTGTACTTGCAGAAGTTGAAAAAAACCACCTTGTCGATCGAATTCTACTAACAAATCTACATCACTATCGGCATCAGCTTCATCCCTGGCCACTGAACCAAATAAAGACAAAGATTTCACCCCTAGTTTTTGTAACTGTTCTCGGTGTGCCTCTAGAATTGCCAGCACCTCGTCCCGTTTCATTTGGTGTGTCTTTGAACCTGCCATCAATATTATAGCTTTGTCGGTGCAACCCTTAAACTGAAGCTGAAATCTTCCAAATCTACAAAACAAACTAATCACTGAAAACTCACATCTGATCACTGATCACTGATTAAGCTGTAGCCTCTAAAAATACGCCTAAATTGCGGAATTTTTGATAACGAGATTCGCGCCGTTGTTGGGGAGTTAACAAAGATAAAGTCTCTAAATTTTCACTAATAGCGGCTTTTAAATTGGCTGCCGCTTTAATCGGATCAGCATGGGCCCCTCTGGAGGGTTCAGGAACGATCTGATCGATAATATTTAACTCTTTTAAGTCTTTTGAGGTAATTTTGAGGGCAACTGCTGCTTTATCAGATTTTTTGGCATCTTTCCAGAGAATGGCGGCACAAGCTTCGGGAGTCGCCACAGTATAGACAGAATGCTCTAACATTAATAGGCGATCGCCGACACCAATCCCCAAAGCGCCGCCGGAACCACCTTCGCCAATAACAGTACAAATGATCGGCACATCTAAACGGAACATTTCCCGAAGATTATAGGCGATCGCTTCTCCTTGACCTAATTTTTCCGCTTCCACCCCCGCCCAGGCGCCGGGGGTGTCAATAAAGGTTAAAATCGGCTGATTAAACTGATGGGCGTGTTCCATTAAACGCATGGCTTTACGATAACCGCCGGGGGCAGCCATGCCGAAATTTCTAGCCACATTATCCTTAGTATCCCGGCCTTTTTGATGCCCGATAATCACCACGGGACGACCGTTAAAACGGGCAACACCACCCACAAGGGCAGGATCGTCGTAACCACCGCGATCACCGTGTAACTCGAACCATTCATCGGTGATGGCTTGAATATAGTCTAGGGTACTGGGGCGCCGGGGATGACGGGCTAATTGTAGCCTTTGGGAAGGGGTGAGATTGCTAAAAATTTCGCGACGTAATTGATTAGCTCGTTCGTCTAGTTGACTAATTTGTTCCGAGACATCTACGCCATTTTCTTGGGCTAATTCTTTAATCTGTTCGATGCGGGATTCTAATTCGTAGAGGGGTTTTTCAAAATCTAGGAGAAAAATCTTTTTCTCGGTAGTCTCGTTTTTGGTCATAGGTTAGTGGCTAGAAGTTTACTGTTCGCTAAGTAGGTAGGCGTTAAAAATTATCAAATACCCCCCTTATCAATGGGGGATTAAGGGGGGATCGGCACCCCCCTTATCAAGGGGGGCAGGGGGGATCAGAGGCAAAATCTATCTTCAATTTAATTATAACTACTTACTTAATCTTTTCTAGCTTACCGTTTTTCAGCGATCGATTATCGGCAGCTTCGGGATTACCCGGAGATAATTCCAGGTTATCGATCGAATTTTGTCAATTGTCGTATAATAATAGATCGTGCCTTTTTCACCCCAAGGAGGATTAGTTATGGCAGGAAGTGAACTAAAAGCGGATCTATGGGTTAACGAATATATTACCCCCTGGGACATTTATAGTCATGGGGTTTCGCGGATTTTAGCCTACAAAAAAACCGCTTTTCAGGAGATGTATATTGTTGAATCGGGGGCCTATGGAAAAGCCTTGGTACTGGATGGCAAATGGCAATCTTGTACCGGGGATGAATTTATTTATCATGAAGCATTAGTGCAACCAGCAATGATTGCCCACCAAGAACCAAAAACTGCTTTAATTCTGGGAGGTGGTGAAGGTGCGACAACGCGGGAGTTATTGCGTTGGAAAACAATCGAAAAAGTGATGATGATCGATATCGATGGGGATGTGGTGGCAGCTTGTAAGGAACATCTTCCCGAAATGCACCAAGGCACTTTTGATGATCCTCGTTTTGAGTTAGTTGTGGCCGATGCTTTAGAAGTTTTAGACACCACTAATGATAAATGGGATATTATTATTTCTGATCTGGTTGATCCCATCGAAGAGGGTCCCTCTTTCCCCCTATTTACGAAAGAATACTTTGAAAAACTACAAAGAGTTTTGGCCGAAAATGGCATTGTTGTTGTCCAATCTGGCCCGGTTTCTCCTCCTTCGGTGATGTATCATGCGCGTTTGGTGAATACTTTAAAAGCAGTTTTTCCCTACGTTCATTCCTATTGCGCTCCCACTCCTAGTTATGGTTCTCCTTGGGGTTTTACTCTTTGTGCTAATCATCCTTTAAATACTCGTCCCGATCCCGATGTGGTGGATGAATTAATCACCGATACAACTACGGGAGGATTACGTTTAATTGATGGCATGACTTTACTAGGAATGTTACAAACTCCTCTCTATATTCGTCAAGCAATCGCACAAAATACGGAAGTTTATACCCTGGCAAAACCCCCGAAATTCTTCGGTCAAGGAGTAATCAGTAATCAGTAATCAGTTATCAGTTATCAGTAAATAAGGGTTATAACTAGAAATCGATCGAGTCTTCATGATTGAGAATTGTTTGCAGTATTTCTAGGGGAACAGTAGCAAAGTATTGCTGGAGAAAGTTTTCTAGGGCTACCGCTTCTAGAAATTGCTCAATCTTATTAATTTTCGCCTCATGATTGACTAATTCAAAGGATAAATTTTCTTGATTTTTCTTGACTTTAAAGCCATTTTCTGCTAGGTAAATTAATCCTAATTCTAGGGTATGATAACTGAGGTTTAAGCGGTTTTGTAATTGTTGACAGGAAATGCTGGTTTTAGTTCTAGCTAAATATTTCCCGATCCCGACAAGGTTTATCCATGAGGTGTGAGCGGATTTTTTTAAAGGACTAGCATAGGCAAGAACTAACTTTTTGTCGCGTAAAATTGCCTGTTGATATTCTCTGGAAAGTTTTGTCCAATCCCGGGGACATTCCCAGAGAAAAAGGGGATTTAATTGGCTAACTTCTTGACTAATTTCTCGATGGCGATTGTCGATTAAAAAATCTTTTTTATTGCTATAGGTTAGGGATTCTTGTTGATAGGGTTGCAGGGCAATTAAGCGCACTTCATAGCGATTTTTGTAGGTATTAAAATCTAATTCGACTACAGCATCATAACGGGTATCGGCAGCAATTTCGTCTTTGTGATGACCCCACCACATACCGGGGAAACCCTGCTCAATTGAACTATCCCAGATCTCAAAAGTTGTCCGGGGATAAGCTATTTTTTTGCCTTTTAAATCCTCAAGATTGTTATGCCAAAGATTGTGAAAATAACAATTTTGAATTAATAGCTTCGGTGTCGGATTACCCATCCCACAGGGTTCCAGTAATTTTAATTCTCGAAATAGACTTTTTCCCAATTGGGAAACCCTGACCACTGCATCCACTTCTATCTGAGAAGAAAGGGAAGTTAAATCAATTCCTGTGCGTCGCAACTGTTGATTAATTCCCTCAATAAATAGCGGTAAATTTTCTATGGTTAAACTTAAACCAGCGGCCAAAGGATGACCACCAAAACGATGTAAAAGATGGGATTGAGAGGATACTAATTGATAGAGATCGATCTCGCGAATTGACCGAGCGGAACCCTTAGCAAAAGGTGGTTCACTGGTACTTAATAAAATTGTTGGTCGCTGGTATTCTTGGGCAATTTGTCCCGCAACTAATCCTAAAATTCCCGCCGGCCATTGGGGATCATCTAAAATAATTACATTAGTGGTAGAAAGATCAATTCTCTCTAGTTTTTTCTGAACTTGTTTAATAATATCCCGTTGGATTTCTTGGCGACGAATGTTGGCTAATTCCGCTTGTTCAGCTAATTCGTGACAACGTTTTTCATCTTCACTGGTAAGTAATTCCACACAAAATCTAGCATCGCCATAAATGCGACTGACGGCATTAATTCGCGGTCCAATACCGAAGGATATATCCATCGGTCTATCTCCGGTTTTGTTACATAAATCCAGTAATTTTTTAACTCCCAATCGCTGAGTATTTTGCAGTTTTTGCATACCTTTTTGGGCTAAATAACGACATTCTCCCGTCAATTTGACTAAATCGGCAATTAAACCAATCGCAACTAAATCCAGTAAATTTTCTAGGGTTTTTCTGGGAATATCTGCAAGGGTTAAATACATCGCTTCCACTAATTTATAAGCAACAGCAACCCCAGAAAGATGATAGAAAGGATGGGTTTCCACAAAGTAGCGGGGATTAATCAGGGCAATCACCTCGGGGCGCTCGTCGGGTAGGGTATGATGATCGGTGATGATAATATCGATGCCTAAACTTTTTGCATAGTCAATTTCAGCGATATTCGTGCTTCCCGTGTCACAGGTGACGATTAAACTGGTTCCTTGATGCGCTAGTTTCTCGATACCGGGACAATTGAGGCCGTGGGATTCTTTTTGGCGATCGGGTATGTAATAATCTAACTGTTGATAGGGTGGGAAAAACTGCCCCAATCCTTCCCAAAGGACACTGGTAGCGGTGACACCATCGGCATCGAAATCACCCCAAATAGTCACTTTTTCGCCTTTATTTAGGGCTTTTTCCAGTCTTTTGACGGCGAAGTTCATTTCTTGCCCAAAATCAAAGGGAGTTTTTGACTGATAAGCTTTCTCATCCAGAAACGTCCCCAGAGTCGCCCCATCCCGGACACCGCGATGCCATAATATTTGTGCTACGACGCTGCCATCCGACTCTGGGGTGTAGTCTTGGACTATTTTTAAAAACTCTTGGGGAAGAGACACCGATGGGGGAATTTGCCAGTTAGACACGGGATATCAAGGAAAAAGTAATAAGGAAGAAAGGTGACAGTCAACTTTTGTGATTTTCCCTATCTCCATTTAGCCACCACTAACGGGGGGAATTAAAACTATCTCATCGCCATTTTTGAGGATTTTCTCTCCCGAAACAAACTGGAGATTGACTCCAAAACGAGTAACATCCCGCCATCTTTCTAATTGAGGATAGGGGGCTATAATATAGTTTAACACTTCTGTAACGGAAGTGTAGGCAGGAAATTCAAGGTTTAATTGTGAAGTTTGATAGACTTCTTGATAAATAGCAAATAGTTTTACTGTGACCGTAATTTTTTCCATCTTTACATCAATATTTTTCCTAGGATAATAACATTAATTGAGAACCCTGTTCGGTTTTGTGGACTTCGATGCGATGTTGAAAAGCTTCTTTAAATTGGGGCATATGGGTTACAGTCAAAATACAGGCAAAATCGGCGGATATAGCGTTAATTGCCGCGATTAAGCGCTCGCATCCTTCCGCATCCTGAGTTCCGAATCCTTCGTCAACAATGAGCATTTGTAGGGCTGTTCCGGCTCTTTGTGCCAATAATCTCGCTAAAGCTAATCGAATCGAGAAATTAATCCGAAAAGCTTCTCCTCCTGAATAGGTTTCGTAGGGACGGGATCCCCGGGTATCACCAATAATAATATCTAAAGTATCGATTGACTTTTGTTGCTGTTTCTTAGTACCTTTACCACTTTTTTGGGTTAAAAAATGCACATGAAATTGATTACCAGTTAAGCGAGCTAAAATATGATTAGTTTGGGCTTCTAACTCTGGTAAAACATTCTCAATCATCAGAGTTTGTAAACCATTTTTGCCGAAAGCTAGGGCTAACTCTTTATGAACTCTATATTGTTTTTTAACTTTAGCTAAATCGCTTTCTTTTTCTGTCAGTTGTTTACCTAAAGTTTCTAGTTGATGTAATTTCTCCTCAACCCGACCTTTTTGGGAGAGCAATCCATCAATTATCTGTCTTCGCTGTTGAATATTAGTCGATAATGCGGCTATTTCTTGGCGATAGTCAGTCAAAGTACCAATCTTTTGACTAATATTTACTAACTCCTGATTTATCTTCTGGCGATCCTCATTTCGCAGTTGTAATCTTTGCTCAATGTCAGCGATTTTAGCGGCTATTTCTGGATAATTTTTTTCTGCTTGTTGCCAGTCTTGATACTGTAATCTTACCCCCTGTAATTGTCGGATCAGATTTTGAATATTCTGATGTTCACTGCGATCATAATTTAAGTTTTGAATAAGCTTTTCTAAGCGTTCAATTTCCTGTTTAATTGGGGAATTTTGACCTAGTTCTTGCTTCTCTTGTTCTAGTCTAGCTAATTGATTAATTAAATTAGGTTTCTCGGCCTTGATATTAGCTAAACGACGGTTTGCTTGCTTAAGTTCTGATTCTTGAATTTCTGCCCAACGCCATCTTTTTTCTTCTCCTCTGACTAAAGCATGACTTTGTTCATCATAGTTTAATAGGGCGATTTCTTGATTGACAATTTGCAATTCTTGCTGTAGTTCTAAGGCATAATTGCCACTGCTTAAAAGTGCTTCTAACTCGACAAGTATCTCCTCGGTTTTCTCTAGTTCTATTTCCTTTTCTTCAATAGTTTCTAACTTGACTTCCAACTGCACATATTTTTGTTGTAGATTCGATCTTGCTGGCAATTCTTGTTTAATTTGGGCTAATTCCTCGCGTAAACGTTTTAAATCTCGATCGCAGTCTGCCATCTGTTCCTGTAGGGACCAAATTTGCTCTTGAATTTGTTCTTGATGTTGATGGGTTTTCCTGATTACCTGATGACGGTGATGACTGTCTAAATTCTGTTCACACAGAGGACAAACCGAATCGGGAATATTTAATTTTTCCAATTTATCAGTTAACTCCAAAAGTTGTTCTTCATATCTTTTCTGTTGATCCAATAAACTTTTTTTATCCACTTGTTTAACGGTTTCCTTTTCTTCCACTCGTTCACAATAGGTTTGTTTTTTGTCTAGTTCCTTAATCCGTTTGGCTAAATTGAGAGCCTCCTCTCTTAGTAGAGGAATACGAGCGATTTCTGTCTCTAATTGTTGCCGATTTCTTTGCAGTTGTTCCCGACGAGCATTAATCCTGGCTTTTTCCCGTTCCAACTGCATATTTAGATCAGCTTTTCGGCTATTTAAAGGAGCATATTTTAAAGCTAATCTATCCAATTCCTGAAGACGTTGACGATGATAATTTAACTTCTCTAATCCTGCTTGAATATCTCCCGCTTGCTCGATAATTTTTTGAGTTTCTTGTTCCTGTCTTCCCAATTCTTCTAAACGAGCGCTCGTTTGTTGGATGGGAAGGGTAAATTCGTTAATTTTTTGCTGTAATTTCTGTTCTAATTGTTGTTTATCATACTGGGCCTGTTGCCAAGCTTGCAATTGACTTGACAAACTGGCCTCTTTCTGGTCTAAATTGATTAGGCGCTCGTGTGCGGTAATAATCTCATTTTTGCGATGAAGAATAGTCCTTATTTGATTTAATTGATTGTCTAGACTAACTTTTTCCCGGTCTAATCTCTCGATTTCTGCTAATAAAGCTCGCTCCTGTTCTCTTTGCCACTGCAGCTGTTTTTCCCAATTCTGACGCTGATTTTCTTCCCCTTGCAGTTGCTGTAAACGCCGATTATTTACCTCTTGTTCTTGATTAATTTGGTTAATTTGGGTGCTTAACTCTTGCAGGTGTTCCCGATAGGAATTTTTCTCCTGAAGACGGAGTTTTATCGTTTCTACTTGCTGCTCAATCTGGAGGGACTGTCCATCAAATTGTTTCGATATATCCTTAGCTTTATTTGCTAAAATTTCATAGCGATCGAGTTGTAATAATTCTGCTAAAATCTGTTTACGACCACTGGGAGGCTGTTTCATAAACTCGTCCGCTTGTCCCTGTCGTAAATAAGCAGAATTAATGAAAGTTTTATGATCTATTTTTAGATAAGTATTAATCTGTGCTTGGGTATCTTTAATACTTTTGCCCGACAAAGGACGAAAACTTTGATCATTAATCACCTGAAAATCTAAACCAGAAGCTTTTCCCCCCCGGTGACGACTACGGATAATTTTATAGATTTCTCCCCCATAACTAAACTCGAAATCTACCCGCGCATAATCGCTGCCCGCATGAATGACATCATCAGCAATCGAGACGCGACTTTCTCCCCAAATTGCCCAAGTAATTGCTTCGAGTAAAGAGGATTTTCCCGCACCATTGGCACCACAAATACAGGCAGTATGTAATCCGCGAAAATCTAGCACTGCCTCGCGATAACTGAGAAAATTTTTCAGGGTTAATTGTAGGGGAATCATAAGCTGGGAAGTGGGGAAGTGGGGAAGTGGGGAGATGGGAAGATGGGGAGATGGGGAGATGGGGAGATGGGGAGAATGCAGTATAAGTTAGAAATTAATCAGAGGATAAAAAACTGGGGAAAAGATAGCTTCAGCGCAATACATCTGGGTGAATCTATTCGGTATCAATAACTCCCTCCTGCAATAACCTCTGATCAAAGCTTAACTGAAATCCAGCCGGGGACAAATGCGCTTTTTTTGTTCCTCAGAATTCTCCTCACCATCATCACAACCTAGGCACTGTTCACAGATAACCGCTCAGGGTCCCTCGATTTGCTACTCTAAAGGAAAGATAACCGATTCTTAAAACCAAATCTATGAGCATTCCCGAAATTAGCGTCCATGAACTCGCTCTCCGTTTAGCCGATCATGATCCTAATTTACAACTTATTGATGTGCGCGAACCGGAGGAGGTTGCCATGGCATCTGTGGCCAATTTTACCATTTTACCCTTGAGTCAATACCAAGAATGGTCGCCCACTATTGCCACCCAATTCAACCCCCAAGCGGAAACCCTCGTTATCTGTCACCATGGCATGAGATCCCTACAGATGTGCCAATGGCTACAAAGTCAGGGTTTTACTAATGTTAAGAATATTAACGGCGGCATCGATGCTTATTCCCTCCTCGTCGATCCTAATATTCCCCGTTACTAATTTTTATAGCCCCCATCGGGAAAAGAGAGGGGTAAACTATCCCCTTTCTCCCCACGGAGGACTGACTAATGATTACTGATAACTGATAACTGATAACTGATTAAGCGTTATACTGTCTAAAAAAATGTTATAAATCTTTTGTTAAGATTATTCCCCTATGTCCGCTAGAAACCATCTCAGCGATCGCTATCAACATATCTTAAAGGCGACAATTCAACATTATATCGCCACAGCCGAACCGGTTGGCTCGAAAACTCTGCTGGAGGAGTACAAATTTACTGTTAGTTCCGCCACGATTCGCAATGCTCTCGGTAAACTAGAAAAAGAAGGTTTACTCTATCAACCCCACACTTCCTCCGGACGCATTCCCTCCGATTGGGGTTATCGTCTCTACGTCGATGAGTTAATGACTCCCGATGACCGTATCGGCGAAAAAATCGGCTATTATCTGCATAAAAACGCTAAATCTCCCGCTTGGAGTCTCGAAAGTCTGCTACAACGGGCCACCCAATTTTTAGCCGGTTTAAGCGGTTATATCGCTATCGTTACCCTCCCCCACACCCTCACCAATACCCTGCGTCATCTGCAATTAATCCCTGTCTCGAACCGGCAGATCATGTTAATTATTGTTACAGATAGTTTACAAACACGCTCGGTTATGATAGAGATTCCTGAGTCTATGGCAACGGACAAGGAGGATGGATTAGCAGAAGAATTACAAATCCTCTCTAATTTTCTCGGGGAAAAATTAAAAGGTTATTGCTTGGCAGATTTAATTAACCTCGATTGGCAGCAAATCGAGCGAGAATTTACCCGTTATACTCATTTTCTCCAACAATTAAGCCAAGAAATCAGCGCTAGTCTCCAATCCACTGCCATCCCAGAGATTATCGTCCATGGTGTTGCTGAAGTCATTCGACAGCCAGAATTCGCCCAATGGCAACAAGTACAAATGTTACTGCATCTATTGGAAGCAGAACAGGATCGCCTTTTACCCCTGATTTTACAAAGACCAGAACCGGAAAAATCAGCTAAAAAAGTCAAAATCACCATTGGTTCCGAAAATCCTCTGGAATCCATGCGTCCTTGTACTCTTATCTCCGCTTTTTATAAACAGGGAGATACTCCCGTCGGTAGTGTTGGCATTATCGGACCGACGCGAATGTTATACGAAAATACTATTCCCCTAGTAGAATCCACCGCTAACTATCTCAGCGAGGCTATAAGTAAGTAGATATCCCCCGCAAAGGTTCGGGAATAGGACAATCGACAGTAAACTCTAAAATTGTCTCACCATCCCCCAAATAGCCAGAATTGGCAAAACAGAGCAACATCCGCACCAGCGCCACCCACACCTCCGCATCAAACTCCCAATCCTGTCCCCGACGCGCTCCACAGGCGATCGATTTTAGCGCCCAAAAATAACTATTTCTCACCACTGAACCCCCTTTTTTATAAACAGGTACATCCTCATGGTGAATATAAAGAATATCATCTTTAGCGATCGCTCTCATCGGTGGCTAGGAAAGTTATAGGAATTTTCAGCTTACCGTCTAGAGAATAACACCCTATGTTAAATTTTGGGCGCATCCCCTGCACCCCTGCCATTTTTAATAACTTCTGTTTATCATCACAAATAGGAAATGCCGCCTTTCTAGTGGAGGCACAAAAAGCTATAATTCTACCTTAAACCCTCGTTTTTTATCCCTAGAGCGATCGAGTTTTCCTGATTATTATTCAGCTATGACCACCGATACTATCACCACTCCCTCACCCAAAAAACTCTGGTTAGCAGCCCTGAAACCACCAATGTATAGTGTGGCGATTATACCGATTATTTTGGGAACAGCGATCGCTTATCAGGAAACAGGTCAATTTTCCCTGCCGATTTTTGCCACTTTTATCCTCTCAGCTATTTTAATTCTCGCTTGGTTAAATCTCAGTAATGATGTTTTTGATGCCGATACTGGGATCGATGTTAATAAAGCTCATTCGATCGTTAATTTAACTGGCAATAAATCTTTAATTTTCTGGCTGAGTAATCTTTTTCTATTATTGGGCATCGCCGGTATTTTTGCCATTAGTTATGGGCGAGGCGATTGGATTATCCTAGAATTAATCGCCCTCTGTTGTTTTTTGGGCTATACCTATCAGGGACCTCCCTTCCGTCTCGGTTATCAAGGATTAGGTGAAATTATCTGTTTCTTTACTTTTGGTCCCTTGGCGATTGCGGCTGCCTACTATTCCCAAGCAGGTTCTTTTTCCCTCTCTAGTCTAGCGGCTTCAATTATTATCGGGATTACCACTTCTATCATCCTTTTTTGTTCCCATTTCCATCAAGTTGCCGATGATCTCAAAGCGGGTAAAAAATCACCTATTGCTCGTTTAGGTACTTTAAAAGGTTCTAGAGTTTTAACCGCAGTGACGGTTCTCGTTTACGTTTTAACGGTAGTTTTTGTCCTGCTGCAAGTTTATCCCCCTCTCACTCTCTTAATCTTCCTTAGTCTCCCTTTCGCTTGGCAATTAGTCCACCACGTTAACCAAAATCACGACCAACCTCAGCTAGTCAGTAACTGCAAGTTTATAGCGGTTAATCTTCACTTTTTTAGTGGCATTCTCTTCTCCCTTGGCTATTTCCTTGCTTCCCGTTGATCAACCCGATTTTTTTTCTTAAACCCCTTTATCAGTTATCAGTTATTAGTTTTGAGTTTTAAGTTCACTGATTACTGTTTACTGATCACTGATCACTGATGACTGTACCCGATCGAGTTTGCACCGATTAACGGAAAAGTGACAGAATAGGGAGATAGATCGCCACAAATAAAGGTTAGCATGAGTGAACAGCCCCTCGGATCGGTTATTCAAGGTTCCCTGAGTGAAGGTTTAGAAATCCGTCTTTATCCGGATATTTCCGTGGAGGATATGCGCGTCGGTAAATTTTTAGTGGTGCAAGGCACTCGCTCGCGTTTTTTCTGTCTCCTCACCGATGTCTCCCTGGGTAACTCCAGTCCCCGGATTATCGCGAATCCTCCCCATCCCGATGATAGTTTTATGCGCGATGTTTTAGCGGGTAGCGGTACTTATGGTACTATTGAACTATCACCTATGCTCATGTTTACGCCGACTGGAGGTAATTCCCCGGCAGTTTCCGACACTTCCTTAGGCTCTTTTCAACCCCAAACCAGTGCCGATTTAGAATTACTGCCAGTTAAAACTATTCCCGCCCATTTTAGCCAAGTTTATGAAGCTTGTGAGCAGGATTTTCGCATGGTTTTCGGTTGGGAAGATGATCCCACCAGAAAGAATTTTGCTATTGGTCAACCCCTTGACATGGACGTGCCAATATGTATTAATCTTGATCGCTTTGTGGAACGTAGTAACGGTGTTTTTGGCAAATCCGGGACGGGAAAATCCTTTTTAACCAGGCTCTTAATTTCGGGTATTATTCGCAAACAAGCAGGGGTTAACCTCATGTTTGATATGCACTCGGAATACGGTTGGGAAGCGATGAAAGAAGGGAAGGAGGTTTCTACGGTGAAAGGATTATGTCAATTATTCCCCGGACAGGTGGAAATTTATACCCTCGATCCCGATTCTACCAAACGCCGGGGAGTAAGAGGAGCGCAGGAATTATTCTTAAGTTATAATCAAATTGAAATCGAAGATATTCGTTTAATCGGTCGGGAATTAGGCATCTCGGAAGCTAGTTTAGATAATGCCAATATTCTCTATAACGAGTATGGAGAATCTTGGATTACTCAGTTATTGAATATGAGTAACGAGGATATTAAAATCTTCTGTACAGAAAAACAAGGCCATGCGGGATCAATCATGTCCCTCCAGAGAAAATTAATGCGTCTAGATAGTTTGAAATATTTAAGAAGTTCTTGTCCCCACAATTATATCGATCAGGTGTTGCAAGCTTTAGATGCGGGTAAGCACGTTGTCATTGAATTTGGCTCCCAAAGTAATATGCTTTCCTATATGTTAGCCACCAATATGATCACCCGTCGGATTCATGCTAATTATGTTAAAAAAGCTGAATATTTTTTACAAACTAAAAACCCCGTTGATCGGCCGCAACAGTTAGTGATTACCATTGAAGAAGCTCATCGATTTTTAGATTCTGCCGTGGTGCATCAAACTATTTTTGGAACTATCGCCAGGGAGATGCGAAAATACTTTGTTACTCTCTTAATTGTCGATCAAAGACCTTCAGGAATTGATAACGAAGTTATGTCTCAGGTAGGGACGAGAATCACCTGTTTATTAAACGATGAAAAGGACATCGAAGCCATATTTACTGGGGTTTCTGGAGGGGGAAGTTTGCGATCTGTTTTAGCTAAATTAGACTCAAAACAACAGGCTTTAGTTTTAGGTCATGCGGTCCCTATGCCGGTAGTAATTCGTACTCGCGCCTACGATCAAAAATTCTATACTGAAATAGGTGCAACCGACTGGCGAGAATTACCCGATGAGGAAGTTTTAGCGGCGGCCAAAATTGCCAAAGCTGATCTAGGATTTTAGAAAAATTAACTTTTGATTGTAGAATAGAGTTGGGTTATTTTTACTGAGAAGAAACCCTAGATGAAAACTGGTTTCCCTAACTATGCAACAAGGTGATTTAATCGAGATCGAGATTACCGACCTCAACCATACGGGCGAAGGTGTGGGAAAATACCGAGGACAGGTGATTTTTGTGCCAGATACGGTTATTGGCGATCGCATTCAAACTCGCATCACCTATATCAAAAAAAGTCATGCGATCGGCAAACTACAAACTATTCTACAACCATCTCCCCATCGTATCCGTCCCCGCTGCATCGTTGCCGATAAATGTGGTGGCTGTCAATGGCAACACATCGAGGATCAATTTCAGCTTCAGGTCAAAAAAGAGCAAGTACAAGAGGTATTAACCAGAATTGGTGGTTTTACCGATCCTTTGGTTTATCCTCCCCTCACCGGTAATTCTCCCCTCGCTTATCGCAATAAAGCTACCTATCCCCTCGGATTTTCCCCCACCGGCAATGTGCAAGCGGGTTATTATCGTCGCGGCAGCCATCATCTGATTAATCTCAATCAATGTCCAATTCAAGATCAGGCTTTAAATCCGTTTCTAGCAGAGATAAAACAGGATATTCAGGGTCAAGGCTGGTCAATTTACGATGAAAAGACCCACCAAGGACAATTACGCCATTTATCCCTAAGAATTGGTCGCCACACTGGAGAAGTTTTATTAACCCTGATTAGTACCGATAATAATTTACAGGGAATTGAGGCACAGGCGCAGCAATGGCTGGCAAAATACGGCAATTTAGTCGGTGTAACCCTGAATTATAACCCCGATCGAGGTAATGCTATTTTTGGCGCTCAGACCACAACTATCGCCGGACGGGATTATATTACCGAAAAGTTTGCCGGATTAACCTATCAATTAGCTGCCGATACCTTTTTTCAGGTTAATACAGAGGCTGCTGAAGCTTTATTGGCGGTTATTTCCCAGAAATTAGAGCTTAAAGGTGAAGAAATTCTTATTGATGCCTACTGTGGTATCGGTACTTTTACTTTACCCCTCGCTAAACGGGTTAAAGAGGTGATTGGACTAGAATCCTATAGCTTTTCCCTCGATCGAGCCAAGATTAACGCCCAATTAAATAATATTACCAATACAACCTTTATTTTAGGGGCAGTAGAAAAAACTTTACCGCAACTGACAGTTAAACCCGACATTATTCTACTCGATCCGCCCCGCAAAGGTTGTGATCGCTCTGTCCTTGATAGTTTGTTACAGCTGCAAAGTCAACGCATTGTTTATATCAGTTGTCAAAGTGCAACTTTAGCCAGAGACTTGCAATATCTCTGTAAAACAGGTGATTATCAACTGCTAGAAGTGCAAACCGCCGATTTCTTTCCCCAAACTCCCCACGTTGAATGCGCCGCTTTTCTTGGACAAAAAAACACAAATATGGTAGGATGAGAGATGAGGAAAAACCTGACACTTTAGCCGTTTATACCTGAAAAGTCAACGGTTAGGGATAATAGCATATTAGGAACCGTTCCAATCAGCCGCTTTTTTAATTAATCACCCGCTCAAAGTTGCCTTGATTTTCGATTGGTTTGTAGATCAATCATAAAAATATCTAATCCATCTCAGAGACAGAAAAGGGACAAAATATGACTCATTAGGTATGGCAATCAACTAGATCGACGGTTGAGAGACCTTAATCTTTCTGTAAGAGAACAGTCATTGAATATAAGCTAGAGGTAAAGCGCGTGATTGCTATTTCACTGCCCACAGGAAAACGAAGCTGGAACACCATGAGTTTCGCTTCCACCTTGTATCTTTGTCCGATTTTAGATTTATTGACCGCTAGTATTCCCGAAGAATTAGAACCAGAAATTAGATTAGGATTGCAAGAAGCTTTAGTTAATGCCGCTAAACACGGCAATCATCTCGATCCCAGCAAAACCGTGGTTGTTCAATTTTCCAGCAGTAAAGACGAGTATTCTTGGGTAATTACCGACGAAGGTTGTGGATTTACGCCAGGTTGTCACCATCATGGCTGTAGTTGCGATTGCCCCAATTTTCCCCCCGAAGAAGCGGAAAATGGCCGAGGACTGTGTATGTTATATCAAATCTTCGACCAAGTTCACTGGAATCAACAAGGAACCCAACTGAAACTTTGTAAACAAATTAAACAGGAACGCTGGTTGAATTAATGAGCATGACCGTGAGAAGGACAGGGAGGAGCAGAAATCGAGCGATCGAGCCAGCCTGTAGCCTGTTGTAGCCGAGGAAGTGCTTCTTCTGGCTGATTGTCTAATAAAAACACCAAAGCCGTCCCCAATTGTTCAGCAGCCCGAGCATTACGGTTGGCCTTCAGACGATGCCAGTCAATCGGTGCGATCGCCAAACGTTCCGCCAAAATCCGCGCCAATTCCAAGGTAGATAGATCATCAATAGTCTGAGATGAGGAAGAGACAGGGGATGGAATCATAATCAAAAGGTTTCGTAAAACCGTAAAATCGTCTATAACTATAGTTTAGACGCAGGCAATCGGATCGAGTCCATGTCCTTAGAAGAAAACCCATACCCTAACGATGAATCGGCAGAATTTACCGAAGCGATTGAAGAAGTCGAAGCGGCGATCGCATCACTAAAAGACCGTTATCGACAGATCAACGAAGCAGAACAGCAAAAAAAAGACATAGAAGCACAATTTAGCGAAATAGAACCCCAATGGCGGGAAAATCCCCTACCTGAACTAGAAAAGGAATTAGTACAAATTCGCGAACAGATTCAAGAATTAGAGGTAATTTTAGAAAGCAATTTACTTAAAGAAGGGGAATTAAAGCGCTTATTCTGGGAAGGAATCCGTCGCGGACTGCTGGGGGAAGTTTTTTGGCAAATTGTCCGCTTTGGTGGTATTGGAATTTTACTGGGTTGGATTCTGCGATCCTGCACTGGGTGATTAACTGCACCGGAAGTGGGGTGTGGGGTGTGGGGTTTTACCGATTTTCAGGTAAAAAGTACCTAATTTTCAGGAAAAAAGTACCTGAATTTTACCCCCGATCACTCCAAGGGTAGGCACTTTTTGAGGGAAAAAAAGTCTAAAAGTCTTAGGATTTAGTATAAATTACTTGTTAAGTAGGTAGGCGTTAAAAATTATCAGACACCCCCCTTATCAAGGGGGGATTAAGGGGGGATCGGCACCCCCCTTATCAAGGGGGGCAGGGGGGATCGAAGCTAAAATCCATTTTTAATTTAATTATAACCAGCTACTTAAGACGGCACTGGGAAGGAGAGAAGGTAGCTTTTTTTCAGTGAATGCTCACCTAATACTGCTCACTGAAAAATTCCCTATCTCCCCATCTATCTATTTCGGTAAAATTCGGCCAATAGTGCGATTTTCGGGGGTAAAAGTTTCTTTAGCCACCCGTTGAATATCGGCTGCCGTGACAGCATTATAAGCATCTAATTGGGCGAATAAATTACGCCAATCGCCGGTTTTTACCTCGTATTCGATCAAAGATCGCGCCATGCCCATGTTAGAATCAAGACCTCTTAATAGGGCTGCCCGTAGTTGATTTTTAACCCGTTCTAATTCCTGTTCCGAAACTGGTTCATTTTTCAATCTTTCCAACTCCAAATTCAAACCCTGCGCTACTTCCTCCAGGCTGACATTAGGAGCGCTCAGAGCATAGAATAACAGCAAATTCGGGTATTTATCCCCCGGAAAGCCGTTAAATCCCTGGGCAGCGAGGGCAAGTTGTTTGTCCTCCACTAAAGCTTTATACAGTCGCGAAGTTCTTCCTTCACTCATTAAAGTGGCAATAACCTCGTAAACCGCATGATCGGGATGATTGAGGGCGGGACGATGGTATCCTTCTAAATACCAAGGCTGCGAGGCTAATTTTAGGGTAATTTCCTTTGTTTTGGTTTGGTTCGGTTCCACTACCGTCACCTGTGGGGGTTTCGGTTTAGCGGGAAAACGACCAAAATAAACCTTAGCTAACTGTTTGACCTGTTCTGGGTCCACATCCCCGGCGATAGCTATGGTTAAATTACTGGCAGGATAAAATTTATCGAAAAAGTTTTGGATATCTGAGGGTTCCAGATTGCGAATATCTCGATCGTAGCCGATAACGGGACGTTTGTAGGGATGGACAGTATAAGCTTGATCGAGAAAAGCTTCGATTAATAGACCCAAGGGGCTATTATCCGTCCGCATCCGTCTTTCTTCTAGAATTACGTCTTTTTCTTTGTAAAATTCCCGTTGGAACACCGGTTCTAAAAATCGTTCCGATTCCAAAGACATCCATAATTCCAATTTATTCGACGGGAAACTGTAAAAATAGCTAGTTGCATCGCTGGAAGTGGTGGCATTTAAACCGACTCCTCCCTGAGTTTCGACAATTTGCCCGTATTCGTTGCGTTGGACGAATTTCTCGGACTCTGCCTTAGTTTTTTGAAATTCTTCCGTTAATTTAGCCACTTCTGCGCTTTTACCCGCTTTTTTGGCCGCTTGCAGTTCTTTGTCTATAGCTTCAAGGCGATCGAGGACTTTTTTCTCGCTAAGATAATCGCTAGTACCGATGGTTTTTGTGCCTTTAAAGGCTAAATGTTCCAAAAAGTGGGCAACTCCTGTTTTACCGTCCGGTTCATCGGCACCTCCCACATCCGCGTAGGTGACAAAGGAAATAACAGGGGCATCGCGATTTTCTAGGATAATAAATTTTAGTCCGTTGTCGAGGCGAAATTCGGTAATTTTTTGTTGAAATTGCTTAAGGTAGGGGGTAATCGATTGTACATCGGCTGGTTGCTCTTTCGCTTGGGCAAGAAGGGGTGAGAAACTCCCAAAACCCCAAAACACAAGAAAAGCGACCCAAAAGCCGATTACAGCCCGATAATAGGGGTTATTTTTAATGATCATAGATAGTTTTATCAGGTATCGTGGGAGCGATCGATCTCTCGCTCTGTTCGATCTTAGCAGTCGATTGTTAGGAGAGGGGAAGTGGGGAAGTGGGAAGTGGGGAAGTGGGGAAGTGGGGAGAATAAATAAAAGCAATCTCCTGACTCCTATCTCCTGACTCCTGACTTTTAGACAAAAAATCTCTCCCTAAAGAGGAGAGAAGTCAAAAAAGCACGAATAACAATGGGGGGGGAGGCGGTTTTTATAGGTCGCCACCACGAAAAGCTAGTAGGAAAATGACAAAGGGGCCAGCTAACATGATTAGCGCCACGAAGGTGAGTTGAAAAATGGGTTCTAAATTGAGAGCCGCAAATAATTCCATGATGTCTCCTAACCTGTTTACAATGATTTAAAAGGCTAATCTGGTCAAAACCATTGTCTATCATACAGGGGATGATTCGCTGGTTTTCCTGATTCGATACAAAAATACATAAAGTTTTGTTGCAATTCTGAATTTTCCCGCTTTCTTATTTCCTTCCCACTAGGGGCAATCTCAATGTTCAACTCTCTGGCCACATCTCCCGACTCGTTAACCCGGATTTATACTGGTTTTCAGGCACTCTCGGATCCCCTGCGACTGCAAATTCTGCAACTTTTGCGACATCAGGAATTATGCGTCTGTGAATTGCGCGACCATCTTGATATCGCACAATCTAAATTATCTTTTCACCTAAAAACGCTAAAAGAAGCCAATTTAGTCCGCAGTCGTCAAGAGGGTCGTTGGATCTACTACAGCCTCAATCTATCTCAATTTCTTCTCCTAGAAGAATATCTATCCGAATATCGTCGTTTTGCCGCCCTCGTCCCCGCTCGTTTCTGCGAGGAAAATCAGTAACCGATCAAGATTTTTAGAAATATTAAAGCTTTATGACTGGCTTTTACCCTTGACATATCAACTTTTTTTGAAATAATAAAGGTGGGTTGCCCAATCTCCCATTATTCTCTTTCCACCTTTGTGCGATGACTAATCAAATCAATCCTAAAGCCGCCAAAGCTGGCGGTAGCCTTAGTATTTTTGAAAAATACCTTACCCTTTGGGTTATTTTCTGTATTTTGGCGGGAATTGCCCTCGGTCGGTCATTTCCGGACGTAGCGCGGACTTTAGATGCCATGAGTATCTATAACGTTTCTATTCCGATCGCCATCTGTCTTTTCTTCATGATGTATCCGATCATGGTTAAGATCGACTTTTCTCAAGCTCTTCGGGCTGCCCGTACTCCCAAACCAGTTATTTTAACTTTAGTGGTTAATTGGCTGATCAAACCCTTTACCATGGTGGCGCTGGCTCAATTTTTTCTCGGCTGGCTATTTCTGCCTTGGTTGAGTCAAACGGAGATTATCCGAGGACAGACGGTAAGTTTAGCTAGTTCCTACACTGCTGGAGCTATTTTACTAGGAATTGCTCCCTGTACGGCCATGGTTTTGATGTGGGGCTATCTTTCCTACAGTAACCAGGGTCATACCCTAATTATGGTAGCAGTCAATTCCCTAGCGATGCTTTTTCTCTACGCTCCTCTAGGTAAATGGTTACTGGCAGCTAATAATTTTGTAGTCCCTTGGCAGACCATTGTTTTTTCTGTGTTAATCTACGTTGGTTTACCGCTTATTGCTGGTATCTATAGCCGTCACTGGATTTTTAAACATAAAGGACGGGCCTGGTTTGAATCGCGTTTTCTTCACTATCTCAGTCCTGTGGCAATCACTGCCTTATTGCTAACCTTAATCCTCCTCTTTGCTTTCAAAGGCGATTTAATCGTCAGTAATCCCCTGCATATTTTCCTGATTGCTATTCCCCTCTTTATTCAAACTAATCTGATTTTTTTACTTAGTTATGTGGCCGCTCTCAAACTCAATTTAGTTTACGAAGATGCGGCTCCCGCTGCTTTAATTGGTGCTAGTAATCATTTTGAGGTAGCGATCGCCACTGCGGTGATGTTATTCGGATTGAATTCGGGGGCTGCTTTAGCGACAGTAGTGGGGGTATTGATTGAAGTACCTGTGATGTTAATGTTGGTAGAATTCTGTAAAAAAACCGCCTTTTGGTTTCCCAGAGATCCAGAAAAAGCCACCCTTCTCGATCCTCGTTGCTTGAGTCCTTACAAATAATTATTCACCATGATCCAATCGACTCACAAACCAAGAATTCTTTTTCTGTATGGCTCTTTGCGGCCACGTTCCTACAGTCGTTTACTAGCAGAAGAAGCTGCCAGAATTATCACTGAATATGGGGCAGAAGTGCGCTTTTTTGATCCGCGTGAATTGCCGATTTATGGCAGTGTTCCCGATACTCATGCCAAGGTGCAAGAACTACGAGAATTAAGTCAATGGTCCGAGGGTCAAGTCTGGTCATCTCCCGAACTTCACGGTAATATTAGCGGCATTATCAAAAACCAAATTGATTGGATTCCCTTAAGTATTGGTGCGGTTAGACCCACTCAAGGACGCACTTTAGCAGTTATGCAAGTAAGCGGAGGTTCCCAATCTTTTAACGCGGTTAACACTCTGCGAATTCTTGGTCGTTGGATGCGAATGTTTACTATTCCTAATCAATCTTCGGTGGCTAAAGCTTATCAGGAGTTTAACGAGGATGGCACGATGAAAGATTCCCCCTATCGAGATCGAGTTATTGATGTAATGGAGGAACTTTATAAGTTTACCATTCTCCTGCGGGATCAGGTAGATTATCTGACTGATCGCTATAGTGAAAGGAAAGAAAAAGCCGCCCAAGAAATAGCCACAATTGCCCATAAAGCTATTAATTAAATCAATTTCTAGGAGTTAAAATCATGAAAAAAGTTATGTTTGCCTGTAGAAAAAATTCCTGTCGTTCCCAAATCGCCGAAGGTTTCGCTAAAACTTTAGGCGCGGGTAAAATTGCCGTCACAAGTTCCGGATTAGAAGCGGCCAAAGTTCACCCCGGAGCAATCGAAGTTATGGGGGAAATTGGTATCGATATTACCGACCAAACTTCTAAACCAATTAGGGATTTTAATCCTGAAGATTACGATGCCGTTATCTCCCTATGTGGTTGCGGTGTCAATCTGCCGGAAGGATGGGTTTTGCAGGAAATTTTCGAGGATTGGTTAATTGATGATCCCGATGGTCAACCTATCGAAACTTTTCGCCGAGTTCGCGATGAAATTAAGGCTAAAGTTATTGGATTAATCGAGCAGTTAAGTTAATTTTCCCAAAAAATTTTCGGCTCTTCTCTCTGTCCTTTGTGTCTCTGTGGTTTATCCCCAAGATAATCTTTTTTCTAGCCTATCCCTTGGGGGAGAAAAATAATAAGGGGAACCACAGTTGATGAAGAATATCTTCATTAATCCGACGCACGGCTAACCATTCCAACATATTGGAACGATGGCAGGTAGCCACTGCGATGGCACTGATGTCATCTTCTTCCGCTGCCGTCAAAACTTCTAATACAGGTGTTCCTTGTCGCACTTGGCTCTGTACTTGCAAACCGAGTTTTTCTAGTCGCACTTGCACCGATTCTAATTCCCGACGGGCATCATTTAAACGAGATTCGGTGACACTGGGATCGCGACTGATATTTTCCACTACCCGGACGAGGAGACATTGCTCAAAAGAGCCGGGGGCGCGGGTTTTGGCGTATTTTTCCATCTGTTCAATTAGATAAATCGCGTCGGGACTGCCATCGTAGGGAATTAATAAATGTTTCCAGAGATGCTGACAGCGCAGGGCCAATTCATCGCGAGTATAAACTGATAATAATTGCGGTCGGAAAATCAGCAGCGGAATATCGGTCATACCTGCGATCGCTAAACTGGTACTACCGAATAATTTTTCTTGGACGGCACCGCGCATGGGATTTCCCATCAAAATCACGTCAATAGAGTGATGCGCGAGGATTTCCCGCACGGCATCCACGGGACGACGGTTAGAGATTTCGACAATAACTGTCATACCGTCGGGAATATTTGCTAAAGCTGGGGATAATTTTTCTTTAGCCGCGTCAATTTTTCCTTGATCTACGGCAGCTAGGGTGGGTTGTTCCCAAACCGGAATACTGTGGAGGAAGATAACTTGTTTTAAGCCGCTCAGGGCTAAGTGTGGCACACAATGGACAAGACGATGGAGACCATCGAAAAGATCTGTACAGATCAAAGCGCGCTCGAACATAAATTAACCCCTAGCAATTCGGTTATTCTTCCCTAAGAATAGCTAAAAAGGTGAAGAAATGCGCCCCGCATCCCTAGCTCGTTTCCGGAGAAACCCAGCCGGAGAAAGAGGTCGCCCGCAGGGGTGAAATGAGTTACTGGGAGGCCCAGGGATTAGAATCTAGACCCCACTGGTGTTTGAGAAAAGCTTTGTACATATTTTCCCTGACCATCATTTGTTCGTAGAGCTTGATCAGGAAATCCTGCGCTTGCTCCTGACTCATTTTTTCTACCTGAGTCTGAAAAGAACGAATGTTGAACTGTTGTTCTAAGGAAAGTTCGATCGGTTGAGACATGGTGTTCCTCCTCGATGAAGACAGTGGTTGATAACAAGCGAGATTGGTGATCGGTATCACCTTTTTTAACTAATGTAACAAATACTTGACAAAGTGTCAATGTATCTGTAGAGAGGGTTTTGCTTTTTTCCTCCCGTTAGCTAGGATACCCCGCCGCCAAAAGGAAAGAAGCATATAATGATACATTTAGCAAGAGTTTTCATAAAATTTTGCTTACTGTGAACAAATACTTAAGTAGTTATACTTAGGCAGCCCAGAGCGAGAGAAAATATTTGACAAATTGTGTAAACATTCTGTAATAATCGAAGAGAGCGACATAAATCGGGTAAGTTGAATGATTAGCCCTGTTAACAGCTAAAAAGCGTAACTCCTAGATTCCGTTACTCTCGTTGAAATCGTTAAGGATAGTCGAAATTGACGGCCACAGCCGCTATCGTGCAGAAACTACAAGCTTATCGCTGGGAAACATCTTCCTTAGCTCTGTTTGCCTTAAAAAAATCAGGATACAGGCACGGAATGTCGCACAAGTTTTTACATCAACCTATACTTGGAGGAATCCATCATGTCCGTTCGTCTATACGTTGGTAATTTGCCCAAAGAATCCGTCGAGCGCGAAAAATTACAGGCGCTTTTTGCCGATGAAGGGGATACGATTACCACTAAAGTCATCAAAGACCGCAAAACCGGCAAATGTCGCGGTTTTGCCTTCGTTACCGTCCCTAGCGATGAACTAGCCGACCAGTTTATCGAAAAATACAACGGCCAATCCTTCATGGAAAACCCGATCAAAATCGAGAAAGCTCTCCCCCGCAGCAAGGGAGGTAAAGAAGAAGAAGGGGAAGAAACAGAAGGCACGGAGGCAAGCGTAGAAACCCCAGAAAAAGTCGAAAGACCAACTCCGAAACCGACGACGGCAGCACCGCGCAAATCCAGTGGCGGCGGCGGCGGCAAAAAACGCAAGGCTGAACGGGGTAGCAGCAGTACCCCGAAAGTTACCGGTGATGGTGACGCTTTACAGCCGGATCCCCGTTGGGCCAATGAATTGGCTAAACTCAAGGAAATGTTAGCAGCTCAGGCCACTAATCCCTAATTGCATTGACAAGAGGGCAAGGGATAGCCGATAACTAAGAGGTTCAAAACATCGCTTTTAGGAATGTGCATCATGACAGCAATCGATCCGGTCATTCTTATGAAACAGGAGGTCGGTAAGGCCGCCGCTAATCTAGTTCAATCTAATTCAGTCGTGGGATTGGGAACTGGTTCAACGACGGCCTATGCGATCGAATATTTGGGCGCTAGACTGCAAAGCGGGGAAATCAGCAATATTGTCGGGGTTCCTACTTCTTTTCAAGCGCAAGTTTTGGCTAGGAAGTACGGAATTCCCCTCACTACCCTCGATGTCATCGTGAAGATGGATATCGCCATCGATGGGGCCGATGAGGTGGATCCCCAGAAAAACCTGATTAAAGGTGGCGGTGCCGCCCATACTCAGGAGAAAATTGTCGATAGTCTCGCCGATATTTTCGTCGTGGTAGTGGATGGCAATAAGCTGGTGGATAAGTTGGGATCGACTTTTCTTTTGCCGGTGGAAGTGTTACCCATGGCCATGACTCCAGTTATGCTGAAATTAGAGGCCCTCGGTGGTAAACCTTCCCTGCGCATGGGAGTGAAAAAAGCTGGCCCCGTGGTGACAGATCAAGGCAATTTAGTTATCGATGTTAAATTTGATAGTATCGATGATCCGGCTGATTTGGAAAGAACTATTAATAATATGCCGGGGGTTTTAGAAAATGGTTTATTTGTCGGGGTTGCTGATCTGATTCTCGTCGGTGAAATTATCGACGGTAAGCCGGTAGTCCGCGAGATTAGGTAGGATTAATTATTCTTAATCTAATAGTGAAACAGGCCTGCGGCCTGTTTTGTTATTATGGGTATATACAGACAAAGAGCAAAATAAAGAGAGGCTATAGGCTAATAAAAAATATGTCCCTTTTTGACAGAAAATATCTGGGAAGATTGCAACCAACGGGACTCAAAAGAACTGAGATGAGTGGTGGTAATTAAAGTTTGAAAACGGTCTTCGATCGCATCTAATAATTGATTTTGTCGTTCGATATCTAATTCGGCTAAAACATCATCGAGGAGTAGTAGAGGAGGTTCCCCGATAATCTGCTCTAATAACTGTAATTCCGCTAATTTCAAGGCTAAAACTAAGGTTCTTTGTTGTCCTTGGGAACCGTAGGATTTAGCGGGGTTTTGGTTAATTAAAAAATCCACTTCATCCCGGTGCGGACCGACTACCGATGTCCCTAGTTGTTTCTCTGCCAAACGACGGGTTTCAATCTTATCTAAAAAAGCCCTTTGTACCCCATTGACATCATCTTCTAGCCAAGGCACATTGGGAACATATTGTAATTCTAAAAATTCCGTTTTTCCGCTAATACTTTCGTGCCATTTTTGGGCTAAAGGAATTAATCTTTGCAGGACTCGCGCTCTTCTTCTCGTTACTCTTGAACCAGTTTCTGCTAGTTGTAAATCCCAGAGTTTTAGTTGGGATAAATCCGCATAAACTTTTCCCTCTAATTCCTGTTTACGAATCTCTTTTAAGAGAGCATTTCTTTGTCGTAAAACCTGATTATATTGCTGTAAAATATGAACGTATAGGGGTTCTAATTGAATTAATAAAGTATCTAACCAATCTCGGCGAGCTTCCGGACCACCGCGCACTAAATCCAGATCGAGACTAGAAAATTGTACCGCATTAATCACGCCCAAAAAATCGAGATGACGGCGCAGGGGTTGACGGTCGCGGATCACGGTGCGACGACCGGAAGAACGGAGAATTAAACTTAATTCTGATGCTCCATAAAGACGATTAACCCTAGCAAAAATTCTCGCCTCCGAGTCCGATTCTAGCACCAGATCCCGATCCTTGCTGACTCGATGGCTCTTGAGAGTGGACAAAAGTTCGATCGCTTCTAGTAAATTGGATTTTCCCTGAGCATTGTTGCCCAATAATATTGTTTTTTTGGACTCGAATTTTAGCACCTGTTCGGCATAATTTCTAAAACTGTGAAGGTGCAGGTGTTCTAGATACATTGCAAGTTGGGGGTTGGGGAATTATGAAGTGGGAAGTGGGAAGTGGGGAGAAAACAGCTGATAACTGATAACTGACAACTGATCATGGCAGCGGTGTTAAGTGAATTTGGTATAATTCCCCTTGACAATCAGTATTTTATAGCAGCTTTTACCTTGAAAATTCCCTTTTTGCCTTTAAAACAGATTGAAAGTCTGTCTAAGCTGGCTTTGATGGCTATACTCGCTTTTGATGCTTCTGTCTCTCTCGCAGGACAATTTCCCGATGGCAGAATATTTTTTGAGAGTTCTCCCACTCTGGTTAATTTCTCCGCTACTTTCCAATCCGTGCGTGCTTGGGGAGCAAAATACTATCTTACCATCGCTCTACCGCCGTCTCTCGGGGCGCCCTTGGGCAAAGTAACCATACAACAGCAGCCCAATATTCAAACTATTGCTTTTCTTCTCGATCAAACCTTTGCTTTTCTTGGCGATCGCAATCAGCGAGGCGAAAAATTAACCCTAAAATCCACTACTTTTGACCCCAAGACTCAGACGATCACGGTCATTTTTGATCCTCCTGTCCCCCCCGGTAATACCGTTTCCATCGGTCTGAAACCAGTACGAAATCCCGATTATGGTGGTGTCTATCAGTTTGGAATTACTGCTTATCCCCCCGGGGAGAATTCTCCCGGATTATATCTAGGTGTCGGACGTTTAGCAATTTATGAGGCTGGCGATCGCTGGTAGGCTGTTCCGCGTCTAAACACAGTGAGCAGTAAACAGTGAGCAGTAAAAAGACAGTAGAAAACCTCAGTTCCCTGACTTCGTTGTACATTTGAAGTCAGGTATTAAGCGTTTGCTTGACCCAAATTCGGAATTGTTTTAATGCCATTGCACTACCTATTTTTTGACTATTTTGTAGCGTTTCTGGAATTTTTTCTATTAGATTAAATTGAGGAAATAGTCGGCTTTGGCAAGATTCAACATATTCTGATCCTTGCAAAACATTGATTTCCAGTCTCTCTCCATTATATCGCCACAATTCAGGAACACCCAATCGCTCATAATTATTAAATCGGGTTCGCTTAGTGATATCAATTTCAATTGCTAAATCGGGAGGGGGATCAATAGCCAGATCAAGTCGCTTTTTTCCCCTGATAGCAGCACAATTTCCGATATAAAAAGACTCATCTGGTTCTATTCCTTGATCCATTTGCTGATTTTTAAAGGTTGTCGATCCAGCGGGTTCATAGTCTAACTCTAATTCATCCAGGAGAACTTTAACCAAATCCCCGATTAAAACTTTGGTGTTTTCATCAATAAAAAGAGGAGTCATTGCTTCTAAAGTTCCTTGACTATAAGATAGACGAATTGACCGTCGATCTCCCAATTCGTCAAGAATTTTTTCATAATCTTGCCAAGTGAGTGAAGTTAACAACAGGCGGTCGCCTGGGGTAACAGTTAGTTGTTTTAATGCTAATAACATCAGAATTTGTCGGCTCAGTTGTTATGATTGGGCGGTTTAGTCAGTATTTAACTTTTTTCTACCTTAGACTATATATAGCAGTTTTCATCAGAATGAGGCATGGGCAAGGGGCTTAAACTCTTTGTTGGCAAAACTTGTCGATACCTCAGTAACGTGAAAATCTCTATATGCAAACTGAAAACTCAAATCTGATCACTGATCAAGGAGAACTTCCCACCCGTCTGAATTTTAGAAAAATTTAACTTTATTCAATCCATGAACATCTGTTCAGATGTTATACTAAAGTCAGTAAAGAAGTTCAGAGGTAGTAACCATGATCGCTGTCACCACCATGAAATGTGCTTGTGAATCCTGTACGTGTCAAGTATCGATCGCCGATGCCATCAAAGAAAACGATAAATACTACTGTTGCCAAGCTTGTGCCAATGGTCACGTTAACGAGAACGAGAAAGGCGGTGGACACCAGGGCTGTTCTTGCAGTCAAATTTAGTTATTGGGGAGAAGGGGACAAGTATCGGCATGGAAGATTTGATCGATACCTCCCTTTCTCAACTTTCCCTTAATAACCGATCAGGAAAAAATATGGCCCTAGAGAAAATAGCGCCGGTTTGTGGGGAATCCCATCACCAAGAGGCGAAATTCCAGCACTTGCAGGGATTAGAAATCGAAAAAGCCCAAAAAATGGCCGAATTTTTCAGCCTTTTGGGGGATGCCAACCGCCTCAGAATTCTGTCGCTTTTAGCCAAACAAGAATTATGTGTTTGTGACTTAGCCGACGACTTAGGGATGAGTGAATCGGCCGTATCGCACCAGTTAAGAACCCTAAGAGCCTTAAGATTAGTTAAATACCAAAAACAGGGACGGAGAGTCTTTTATCGTCTTGCCGATCACCATGTTCTTGACCTTTATTACGCGGTCTCGGAACATTTAGAAGAGCCAGCGGACGAGGATTAAAACAGTCCCAAAGCGGGTAAAACAAACTGTAAAAGCAGAGAACCAATCCCCTGCACCATTTGGTCTAATTGAGCATTGCCACCACCTTGTTCTCGCGGTTTTAGGGCGATTTCCATGCCTTTAATAAAATTCTCTGCCGCTTCGTAACCGGGGGTATTACCTTGTCGTTCAAAGAGAGTCGAAGCCATTTGAGCGTCCTGGGCCGCTAGAGCATTTTGTCCCAGACGATAGTGAGCCATGGCCCGGGCCAGATAAGCTGGAGCATATTCCGAGTTAATTGTCAAGGCTTTATTAAAATTTTCTATAGCGGCGCTGGTGCGTCCCTGTTTTCCTTCCACCATCCCTAGACCATAGAATAGTTCAGGAGTACCGGCACTACTGGGAATTCCCACCGCACCCTGCACGTATGCAGTGTCTAGTTTGGTGTTGTCGAGGTTAGCATTATTGAGATAAGTGCCTCTTAAATCCGCACCCGTCAAGATTGCCCCGGTTAAGTTCGCTCCAGTGAGATTAGCACCAAAAAGAGAGGCTCCAGTTAAATTTGCGCCACTCAGATCCGCCCCACTTAAATTAGCTTGACTAAGATTGGCCCCGACGAGATTGGCCCCATTTAATTTTGCCCCGACTAGATTCGATTGCACTAACCCCGAACCGCTCAGATCGCATTGGGGACATTTTCGGGTGGATAATAATTGCTGTAGGTGGTTTAAATCTTCCCCATAACCAACTAGGGAGAAGTTCAGGGGAAGACTGAGGACGAGGGTTAGGGCGATCGATTTGTACATAGTTTAAAAAGAACTCTATTTATTCTTATTGATAATAACCATGCGATCGGGGCTAATCGCTTAACTAGATTCTGCTTGAGAAATCAGCCCTTGTCCACTAAAATAGAAGATTAGAGGCTCTTAACGTCAGAAGCAGTGACAAAATCGAGATTTATTACCTTTTCAACAGCAAGTTTTTTAGAGGAATTTCCCTATTTCATAATGACTACTCTACACGGTAATTGGCTGATTGGTTCGCAAGATAGTGTTTTTTTTCTTTGGGGTGAACAGTGGCAAGGGAAAGAATTAAGTGAAACAAAGGAAAATCATCCTTTTTGTCTAGAATCTGGGGAATTAGCCCAATTTATCGAGAAATTTTCCCCTCAGCTTGACTGCTATTCTCCAGAATCAATCAAGCTCAGTTTGCCTAGTTATTCCCCCCCTAGGAAAAAATATTTTTTACCGCTGCTGTCTGGGCAAATTCTCGAACCCACAGCTAAATCCTTGTCTTGGCAACCATGGCAGATATCAGGATTAACTTTTTCTGCGGGGATGATAATACAGTTATGGGAGAAATTACCCCTAGCTAAGGCCGAATTTATCGGCAATGATCTACGATTTTGGCTGTATTTGCACCGTTGGAGTTTAGATTTATTAGCAAGGGGAAAATTTTTAGCGGGAATAAATCAGGGTGAAAGTTGCTGGTATCCCCTGCTAGATAGTACCATCGATCGCACTCGTTTAGCTAAGTTTGTCCAAACCATCCCCCCGGTCTGTCTTGCCTATCAAGAAAATAGCGAACCACAAACAATTATTCTCGATTGCTTAAAAAATATTGTCGATGCTCGTTTGCGACAAAAGATAGATAGTAGTGTTAATATTTCCCCCTCATTGATGGTGAAACCTTGGCTACAATCTTTAAGCGGTGATCATCATGAGATTGCCTTAGAAGCCAAGAATTTACAGCGTCTAGAAAATGCTTATCATAACTGGGTGTTTCCTATCCAAGAAAGTTTGGTTAATGGCAATAATCGCCAATTAATCGAGAATCAATACCGTGTCTGTTTATCTTTACAACCTCCCAGTTTAGGGACAGCGTGGAAACTCACCTATTATTTACAAGCGTTAGATGATCCCGAATTTCTCATTAGTGCCAAGTTGATTTGGTTAGAGGGGAAAGAAAGTTATCATAGTTATCAAAGAGTTGTCAATAATCCCCAGGAAATTCTCTTAAAAGGATTAGGATTAGCATCGCGATTGTACGAACCGATTAGAATTAGTTTAGAGCAGAGACACCCGGAGGAATGTTCACTTGATTCGATCGAAGTTTATCAGTTTATTCGCTCGATCGCTTGGCAATTGCAAGATCAGGGATTAGGGGTAATTTTGCCCACGGGTTTAACTGCCGGTAGTAATGAACAAAGATTAGGAATTAAGATTGCTGCCAGTGTAACTCCCAAAAAAGGAGAAAGATTAAGTTTAACCAGTTTATTAAACTTTCAGCTTAAATTAGTGGTAGGGGAACAGGAAATATCGAAAAAAGATTTTGATAAGTTATTAGAGAAAAAATCGCCAGTGGTGGAAGTGGGAGGCAAATGGTTAATCCTACAACCTACGGATGTCAAAGCAGCTCAGGCAATTTTAAATAATACCATCGCTCCCCTGAATCTCTCGGTGGAGGATGCCCTGCGCTTGAGTTCAGGAGATAATAATCTAATTGCTAAACTGCCGGTAGTTAATTTCCAAGCGGAGGGAGCATTAAAGGAATTAATTGATAATTTAAATAACAATCAAGGGATTCAATTAATCAACCCACCGCGGGAATTTCGGGGGGAATTACGTCCCTATCAAATCAAGGGAGTTAGTTGGTTAGCTTTCCTAGAAAAGTGGGGTTTAGGTGCTTGTTTAGCGGATGATATGGGTTTAGGAAAAACCCCGCAATTAATCGCTTTTTTACTAGCATTAAAAGAAGAGGATATGTTAGTTAATCCCGTGTTAGTGGTGGCTCCCACTTCTGTGGTTAATAACTGGGAACATGAATTAAGAAAATTCGCTCCCACCCTGGCGGTTTTTGTGCATCATGGCGAAAAAAGATTAAAAGGTCAAGCTTTTGCTCAAGAGGTAAAAAATAAATCGGTTGTTATTACCAGTTATCCTTTAATCTATCGTGATCTGTCCAGTTTAGAAGCAGTACAATGGCAAGGTTTAGTTTTAGATGAAGCTCAAAATATTAAAAACTCTACGGCTAAACAATCCCAAGCAGTGCGAAAAATACCCGCAGGATTTCGGATTGCCTTAACGGGAACTCCCGTAGAAAATCGCCTGACGGAATTGTGGTCAATTTTGGATTTTCTCAATCCCAATTTTTTAGGAACTCAAACATTTTTTCAGCGTCGTTTTGCCCTTCCCATTGAAAAATACGGCGATCAAGAATCGCTGCATAATTTGCGTTCCCTCGTCCGTCCTTTTATTTTACGGAGATTGAAAACCGATAAAAATATTATTGAAGATTTACCAGAAAAACAGGAAATGAATATTTTTTGTGGTTTATCGAAAGAACAGGGACAACTTTATCAACAATTAGTCGAGACAACGCTCCAGAAAATTGAAGAAATTCAAGGAATTCAGAAACATGGATTAATTTTAACCTTGCTAATGCAACTAAAACAAATTTGTAATCATCCCGCCCATTTTTTGAAAGAAAATAGTTTAGAAACCAGTCAAAGATCGGGGAAATTATTACGCTTAGAAGCCATGGTAGAGGAAGTGATAGCAGAAGGCGATCGAGCTTTAATTTTTACACAATTTGCCGAGTGGGGAAAACTCCTACAAACCCATCTCCAGAAAAAATTAGCCGAGGAAATATTATTTCTCTCCGGTTCTACCAAAACAAAAGATCGGGTAGAAATGATCGAGCGCTTTCAAAATGATCCCCAAGGACCAAAGATTTTTATTCTCTCCCTGAAAGCAGGGGGAACAGGATTAAATCTAACCCGCGCTAATCACGTTTTTCATATCGATCGTTGGTGGAATCCAGCAGTAGAAAATCAGGCCACCGATCGCGCTTTTCGCATCGGACAAAAACGCAATGTTCAGGTACATAAATTCATCTGTACGGGAACCCTAGAGGAACGCATTAATGAGATGATCGAAAGCAAAAAACAATTAGCGGAACAAACCGTAGATGCTGGGGAAAATTGGTTAACAGAATTAGATACCGATCGCCTGCGAGATTTATTATTATTAGATCGATCGGCAATTATTGATGAAGAAGAAACCGATTAGAAGCGAACCACCTGATAAACCGTGGAACCATTCTCAAATAGGGGCTGATAGTAGATACCGCTGCAATTGTAATAAAGCGTATTGTCAGCCGTAATTGTGGTGCAGCCGTCTGGGATATAGGTGACAATTGCGCCGATTGGCGGGGCCACCACCGTGTAGGAACTGCCGCTAGGCTGAAGATAGATGCCGTCCGAGTAAATGTAGGAAGTGGAACCCACATAGACGGTATTGTAGTAGGGGGGGAGAGTAGCGATCGCTGAACCGATGACTAAGCCAGTGGTTAACCCTACCCAACCCCAACCCGGGGGGACGTAATAACCGCCACCGTACCAACCGCCACCACGCCAGTAACCGTTGCGATTATCGTCAATAAAGTTCTGACGGTTCTGTTGGCGATCACCAACCTGCTGCTGCCGTTCACCCTGTCTTTCCGTGCGTTCCCCTTGACGGATATCGGTTCTTTCGCTGCGTTCCCCTTGACGTTCACCCTGTCTTTCCGTGCGTTCCCCTTGACGGTTTTGTTGACTGGTTTGCCGTTCACCCTGTCTTTCCGTGCGTTCCCCTTGACGGTTTTGTTGACTGGTTTGCCGTTCCCCCTGTCTTCCAGAAAAATCTCTAGAGGGTTGGGAACGATTACTGAAATCTCTAGAGGGTTGGGAACGATTACTGAAATTCCCTCGGTTTTGCAGATCACTACTGCGGTTAACCCGTGGGGAAGCTCCACCACCGCCACGACTACCACCGCCACCGCCACGACCACCGCCGCCACCACCGCCACCGCGAGCGTCCACATAATCCGTGATCAGTAAACTTGTACCCAAAAGGAGGGCGGCAAGAACACATAAGTTTTGACATAAAGATCTTTTCATGGCCCGGACTCCTTGATTTTTTTATGGCTGGGATTGATTATTCCTAGTAGGTAGAAGTTCGATAGGGATCGACTCTGATCCCGGTTGGAAAGTGAAAGTATCGGCGGGTGTACTGGGATTAAAATTCCAGTCGGATAATATTGCCGTGTACTGGGGTGAACCGGGTAGAGTTTTATAGGTAATAATCGCTTTCCTCAGTAGGGGGGTGGCATCCTGCGTGACCCAGATTTGATAATCGCGATCGCTACCGATCAGCAGCAGGTGATACATTTGTTCACCATTAACCATGTTGTTGCCGATAAAAATAATTTGCCTGACATCGGCCATTAGATCTGCACAGGGATCGTTCGCTGCCAGATTTGACATGGGAATGGTGATCCCGTACCTTTGCTCTACTTGGTCTAAGGCTTCATCTAGAGTATTCGGAGCCGGTTTCGTGACGTATAGATCCCGTTCCATATCCGCAAGGGTGAAGGTTTTACCGTCGTAAAAAAAGCGGGTAACTCGTTCATCCCCAGTGTAGTCCGAGCGCAGGCGATCGGGTTTCTCTACCCAGATGTTTTGATAGGCACTGTACTGAACTTTCGCCCCGGAGTCGAGTAAATCGTCATAGGTGACATCCATATTGACGGTGAACGATCGCTGTTTGGTTAAATTAGCACAGAGCTGCTCGATCACCTGTTCCGCCGTTTTTGGGCGGATTTCCTGGGATAGAGTCGGTATTTCCGCCAAGACTCCTGCGGCAGTGACCCAAGGCAAAAGTAAAGAAAGAATCGGCATAAAGCGACGCATAATCATCTAATATTCCCCCAAGGCGATCGATTGTTTTGGTTAACGACCATTGTGTAAACTGACTAAACGAGCGATAAAAACGGCGGGATAGAGAACTCCAGCCATTCCTTCTAAATTGGCCAAAACTCTAGCGACTTTACTGGTAGGAACGATATCACCGTAGCCAACCGTAGCTAGGGTAGTAAAGCTGAAATGAATTATATCCGCCTGGTTGACGGTTTTAGCGGCGGAGCTAAAGGAATCGGGTTCGAAAATCTGAACAATACTATAAGCGGATGCCCAGAAAAATCCTAGGAGAAAATAGACACAAATTCCCCCTTTGATGATATCGGATGTTACCTGTTCGGCGAGAATTAATTCTCGTAAAATCGAGTACACGCATAAACTAATAAAAGCTAGAGAAATTAATGTACTAGACAGATCGAACCAACCGGTTAAATCGCTATAAATAGGGATAATCCTGCCGAATACTCTCAGGATAAGTGCAATTACAAACAGACTGATATTACATCTTAAAGCCAATTTACTGCGATCGATCTGATAGACGGCGATGATCAGGGAGAGGGAGAAGAAAAAGAAAATCAGCAAATCTCCCAGGGGTAGATATACTAAAAATGGGTAAATAATGTAGAGCAAGACTAGATTTGCCAGCAGCCGATTGTATTTATTTTCTGTTGCCCGCATCAATTGACGAAATTTCATAGCAGCGAACCTTTAATTGACTTAACCATATATCAACTCTCGCTTTGAGGGCTTTTCTCTCTATTCTAACTTATCCCTCCTCTGACAGAAGAGGGATAAGTTAGATCTTAGCGTCCAGATTTTAGCATATAGTACAATTAATACTAAATCTCGTTATAATACTTGACTAACTGTCATTGGCTAACTTATCATTGATTGTTATCAGCTGTTCAAAACAGGATTTACTATTACTTTAGTCAGATTTAATCCCCATCGTTTTTTTTTAAGAAAAAACCAACAGAGTCACTAGCAGTAACAGTGTCAGATTAGTCGAAAAATAAAGTAACTTTGGGATTAAGTTGTTTTTATAATGCATCCATCAATTTTGATATTAGAAGTAAAAAGGATGGCATTAATCGCTACTAAAAGTATCCTTATATCGCTCTTCTGGAACTCTGGCAAAAATCTTACAGTCTCTCAACTCTGGCTCTCTTATGGGGTAAGCCTTCAAGCGAGTGCTGACTAACAGAAACCCGAAATTTGCCTAGATGCGGTCAGGGATTTGCGAAAGTCCCAGAAGAGGGATAGCTATGGCTAAAAGTCTTACAGAGCCTGAGTTAAAGCGATTCAATACTAATAAACTGCTAAATGCAAACTCCTGAAGTCCTTACGCAGATAGGGTTTGAGGTAAAAATTTTCAAATTTGACCCTTCTACCAATATAACTTGTTCCGGGGCAGAAAACCAGCAAAAACATGGCTACAGAGGGAACCGCTTACTCTAGAGATTAATGACACCATCTGTTAGAATAAGGTTAGCGATCACTATACAGCCAACTCTACGGAATCGCTCTACTCCAGATACAGTCAACGGTACAGCGGCTCGACGGCTCGACTGAGCTTCGCCGAACGTCTGAGCATCGCCGAACGTCCATTTTCAAGGGGAAAAGGGTTTTGTTGATTTTTTATTATTTCTCTATGGGGAAAGTCCAGATTTACCTTATCAGAAGCTAGGAATCTATGCTAAGTTATTGCAAGGATTATTTACTGAGGTAGCCCTCAGAAGATAAACCATCAATGGAAATCAACTTTATCCTTTTTAACCTTGAGAGTTTGAAAAATGACCAAAAATCAGCAACTTTTGGCGAAAATGGGGGGGAGCAGCCTTGCTCTCCTTCTTTCCTTGAGCTTAGGACAACAAGCTTCTGCCGACACCCTCGTTGAGAACCTAAATGAACCAAATCCAAATAACCTAGGATTCGAGGTAAAAAATAATCAATGGGTGGGTTCAAGCTTTCAAACTGGCAATGCCAGTGATGGTTATACTCTTAACTCGGTCACTCTTCGGTTTGGTCAATTCACTTCGGGTTCTTTGTTTGTTAAACTCTATACCAACGTCGCTGGAAATCCAACCACTGAGATAACCAGTTTCAATGTTCCTTCCATTGGTGTCACTAACAATTACGATTTTACGCTTACTAATCCGCAACTATTAACCGCTAATACTACTTACTGGTTAGTTGCAGGGATTTTGGTCGGTAGTGGAGAATATTTTTGGGCTAAGACTGATTCTACCGTAGAAACAGGGTTGCCTGGTTGGTCAATCGGTAATCAGGCTATTTTTAGTAATGATCAAGGGGCTTCAAATATCTGGGGTGTTTTTCCTGGGTCTGGGCCTTTTCAATTCAGCGTTAACGGGACAGTAAACACTTCTCCCCCTACTAATATTCCCGAACCGGGTTCCGTTGTTGCCTTGTTAGGACTAGGCGGATTGGGGTTAGCCTCTAGGCTGAAAAAACTCTCTACTCGTGCTTAGAAATTAGCTGAATGGAAACATCTTTCCGTCATCGATGATGCCTTAGTAAACGAGGGTATATCCTAATGATTCCCTGGTTTTCATTGGTAAATCTTCTTGACATTATCGTGATATAGGAATTTATCAAACCACGAGCAACTTTAAATGAGAACAAATTACCGCTAATTTTTCGATCAAGAAAAAGTCTTTCTCACGCAAGTTTTCCCGTCTCGAAGTGTTAGCGGTGTGTTTTTTTATTATTGAACCAACGAGAAAAGCACTTTCGTCTCTTCTCGAATTTTTGTGACAAGTGTGCCATAATCTTCGAGAAGTTTAGCAGCCGCGAGTGCCACCTAATCTCCCTCTCGGTAGAATTCTGGGAAAAGAACGGTGGAGGGAAATTACGGTTAAAAACTTTTTCTATATACATGACTACCATTTTAGCAAATAGGCTTCATCCTTTTCTATTAAGAAATATTACAATAAACATGGGGACATTAAGAGAAGTTAATGGGTGTATACATTGACGGATAAGGGTTTTCAGCTATTGTAGTAGATATGTATGTGGTAAGTTCAGGAATAAAAAAACTTAAGGAAATTTTTCCTCTGGCGGGATGTTACTAGACTAACCGCCCAAGGGAAAAAATAGGATTCTTTTTGGACATTTTTGGCTTTTACAGTCAACTCAGAGGGGGAATATATCCCCTATCTGGTTTTAATCCGAACTGAGGTTAACCACGGCTAATTCTAATGTTGTCCCTTCCTTTTCTAGCTCCTTTTTGCTAAAACTTAACACCTCATCCAGACAATCAATTACCACCGTATCCCCTTCCATAAAAGCTTGTTCGAGAATTTTTGTGGCTAAAGGATTCTCTAACTCCCGTTGGATAGCGCGTTTTAAAGGTCGCGCACCGTAGGTAGGATCGTAACCAACAGTAACGATATGGTCTTCTGCTGCCGTAGTTAATTCTAGATTAATTTTTTGTTCTCCTAATAATCTTTCCAGACGCTGTAATTGCAGACGAACAATGTAACGCAATTCTTCTTTTTTCAGGGTATGGAAAATAATTAAATCGTCGATACGATTCAAAAATTCGGGACGAAAATGACTCCGCAAAGCTGTTAAAACCCGTTTCCGCATCTCCTCATAATCGGCATCTTCGGAAACATTTAAAATATGGTCACTGCCAATATTACTGGTCATGACGATAATCGTATTCCGAAAATCCACCACGCGCCCCTGAGAGTCGGTAATGCGCCCATCGTCAAGCACTTGTAATAAAATGTTAAAAACATCCCGATGGGCCTTCTCCACTTCATCCAATAAAACCACAGAATAGGGACGACGACGCACCGCTTCCGATAGTTGTCCCCCTTCCTCGTAACCCACATAACCCGGAGGAGCGCCGATTAACCGCGAAACCGCGTGTTTTTCCATGTATTCCGACATATCGATGCGAACCATGGCTTCTTCGGAGTCGAACAGTAACCCCGCCAAGGCCCGCGCTAACTCGGTTTTACCCACTCCTGTGGGTCCCATAAACAGGAATGAACCAATCGGACGCGAGGGATCTTTCATTCCCGCGCGTGCGCGTCGAATCGCCGCTGCTACTGCCGTGACCGCTTCATTTTGTCCGACAACTTTTTTCTGTAAATGAGACTCTAATTCTAATAATTTTTGTCGTTCCGATTCCATTAAACGATTGACGGGAATTCCCGTCCAACGGGCAACTATTTCGGCGATATCGGCATCAGTTACCTGTTGTCTTAACAGGGTTGCCCCGGCTGTTTGAATCGTTTCTAGTTCTTTTTCTTTTGCTTCTAATTCCCCTTGTAAAATTTCTAGTTTGCCATACTTTAATTGTGCCGCTTTATTGAGATCATAAGCTCGTTCAGCCTGCTCCACCTGTAGGCGCAATTGTTCTTCTTCTTCTCGCAATAATTTAATTTCCTCGGCGATATGTTTTTCCGTTTGCCATTGGTCAGCGAGAGGCTTTTGTTTACTTTCTAATTCCTCAATTTCTTCGATAATTCTTTCTAAACGATCTTGAAAAGCTCGATCCTTTTTCTCCTCTTTTTCTAAGGAGAATTTTTCCATCTGTAACTGCATTAAGCGACGATCTATCATTTCCAAATCGGCGGGTTTAGTGGTACTTTCTACCTCTAATTTTGCCGCCGCTTCATCGACTAAATCGATCGCTTTATCTGGTAAAAAACGATCGCTAATATAACGATGGGATAGGGTAGCTGCTGCCACTAGGGCCGAATCAGTAATTGTCACCCCATGATGCACCTCATAACGTTCTTTTAAACCCCGGAGAATTGAGATAGTATCCTCCACGGAAGGTTCCTTAATATAAACCTGTTGAAAACGTCTTTCTAAAGGGGGATCTTTTTCAATATGATTGCGATATTCATCCAAAGTTGTCGCCCCAATACAGCGCAATTCTCCCCGAGCTAACATAGGTTTTAATAGGTTGCCTGCATCCATCGATCCCCCTTCCCTAGAACCCGCACCGACAACGGTATGCAGTTCATCAATAAAGAGAATAATTCGCCCTTCTGATTGGGTCACTTCTTTCATGACTGACCGCAATCTTTCCTCAAATTCGCCTCGATATTTTGCCCCGGCGATTAAACTTCCCATATCAAGGGAAATTAACTGACGATTTTTCAAAGATTCGGGAACATCTCCGTTAACAATCCTTTGGGCCAATCCTTCCGCAATAGCGGTTTTTCCTACCCCCGGTTCACCAATTAAAACCGGGTTATTTTTCGACCGTCGCGAGAGGACTTGTACCACCCGTCGAATTTCTTCATCGCGACCGATAACTGGGTCTAATTTGCCTTCTTTGGCCGCTGCTGTTAAATCCCGGCCATATTTATCTAAAGCTTCGTATTTTTCCTCTTGATTGGGTTCAGTAACCTTTTGAGTGCCGCGAATTGCTTTGATAGCTAATTCTAAATCTTGGGGGTCAAGATTGAAAGTGCGTAAACATTTCCGGCCAACCCTTTCATCTTCGGCAAAACCGACGAGAAGATGTTCGACGGAGATAAATTTATCTTGCCAACTTTCCCGGGATGCTTCCGCTCGATCGAGCAGCAGATCAAGACCACGACCTAGGTATAATTGATCGACGATGGCCACTTTCGGCTGTCGGTTGGTGAAGACTTCTAGCTGTTGTTGCAGTCGGGGAATTTCTATATTAGCTTTTTGTAAAATCCGGGTGGCTAGACCGTTATTCTGCTCTAGGAGGGCAATAATAACGTGTTCCACCTCTAAGGTCTGATTTTTAAAGCGTCGCGCAATTTCTTGCGATTTAACGATTGAATCCCAAGCTTGTTCGGTAAATTTATTCGAGTCTGTGGGTTGCATTCTGCACCAATGAGGAAAGCCAGTGTCAGAGGTATAGTATAGCAAGGAGTCTCGATCGATCACAAAGTTCCAGACTCGACAAAGGGTCTGACTTGAAAGAGGGTGTGGGGTGTAGGGTGTAGGGTGTGGGGTGTAGGGTGTGGGGTGTAGGGTGTGGGCTTCGGCCGTGAGCTCAGCCGAACGGGTGTGGGGTGTGGGGAGAATAAATAAAAAAGTCTCCTATCTCCTATCTCCTATCTCCTGACTCCTATCTCCTGACTTGAAAATACAAGCTGAAATAAGGCAAATTCGTCAATCATACTAAATCCGTTGAGTATAGGCTACATATCAGGAGAGGCACTCCTGCGAGTGAAGTGACTCTCAAATTATTACAGATGCGTCAGCGGCTGCGTGTAAGCATCCCACCGAAAAACTAATGCGCGGGGGGTTTGGGGGGTAGAACCCCCCAAAAGCTTGGATTGAGTAATCAGATCTGAAGTAATACGGCCATCCGTTGAGTCTAGGCCACATATCAGGAAAGAAACTCCTGCAAAAGGGGGAATAAATAATCAGTTTTTAATAACCGGATTTAGGATCAGAATATTTTCATGCTTGACGGTGTAACTTGTTGCATCGGGACTGACTTATTTATCGCTATTACCCAATTGGGTTAAAGCGGTCCCGGTGAGACGACAAATTTGCCACTCTTTGAAGGCCTTAGCCCCCATTTTTCCATAAAAATCGATCGCCAGTTGATTCCACTCTAAGACAGTCCATTCTAAAAGTCCTGCATCCCTAGCGACGGCAATTTTAGCCACAGCCATTAGTAAAGCTTTCCCGATACCTTGACCGCGATAATCGGGTAAAACGAAGATATCTTCCAAGTAAATCCCCGGTTTAGTTATAAAGGTGGAATAGTTAGCAAAAAATAGGGCAAAACCGACTATTCTACCCTCTACTTCCGCCACCAATGCTTCGATGTAGGGTTTTTCTCCGAATAAATGCTCCCCTAAAGCTTGACTATTTCCTGTCATTAAATGGCTGAGTTCTTGATAGGCCGCTAAGGCAACAATTAAGTCAAAAATAGCCTTGACATCGGTAGCAACGGCAGCACGGATGGAATAATTCATGATTGCTAGTCAAATCTTGATTTTAATGCTGATGATGTTTATGGGGAGATTCAGCAGGGGGAGAATTAAGATTGGAAAAATGGCCGTTATTTAATCCCATCCCAACGCTACCAATACTGAAAAGTCCCATGGAAACAAAACCGGCCGCAATTGTCCCCATGGCCACGGTTCCAATGGAAACTATTCCCATAGGAACAATACCGATGGAAATAACGCCCATGGGGACAATACCAATGGAAATTATACCAGTGGGGGCAATACCGATCGACAACCATTTTCGCCCGGAATTACCACAACTATTCTCTTTTTCTTGACCTAGATTGGAATCCATGTTTAACCCCGAAGATGCTTTGAGCCTTACCATACTAGGTTAGGGGTAGAATTCTTGTCAAAAGACCAGTAGTCAAAATGAAAGTTAATTTTTTATAAAAACTATTGACTTTTCATCTCAGTTATGTATTGGCGGGATACCGGCCACGTCGAGAATTTTCGGGACTAAATCCTCCCGTTTAATCGCCATGATGTGGACACCTTGACATAACTGCTGGGCTAATTTTATTTGTTCGGCGGCGATTTTGATACCTTCTTCGAGGGGATGGGCTGCATCGGCGAGTCTTTGAATGATCTGGTCGGGAATTTGTACCCCCGGCACATTTTTATTTAAAAATACGGCATTTTTAGCTGATTTTAACAGAAAAATCCCCGCTAGAACTGGTTTATCGGCGAGGGAGGCCACCTGTTGCATAAACTTATCAAGGCACTCGAAATCCGTAACTAATTGACTTTGAAAAAACTGCGCTCCCGCTTCGATTTTACGCTCAAAACGGCGTTGAAGACCAGACCAACTTTTTGACTGCACATCGACGGCAGCCCCGGCAAAAAGTTCTAGGGGTCCATCGGGTAAAGATTTATCGTTAAAGTCAAAACCTTTATTTAATTTATCGATTAATTTTAACAAACGTACCGATTCTAGGTCAAAAACTGCTCTAGCCTGGGGGTGATCTCCTGCTTTGACGGGATCTCCAGTTAAAGCTAGTATATTTCTCAATCCCAAAGCATGAGCGCCCATGAGATCTGCTTGTAATCCGATCACATTGCGATCGCGACAGGCCATTTGACAGATGGGTTCGATGTCGTGTTGATAGAGAATAGCGGAGGCAGCCAGAGAGGACATTCGCACTACGGCGCGACTGCCATCGGTAATATTAGCCGCATGAACACGATTTTTTAGCCAGAGGGCCATTTCTAGCATATGACTGGTATTACCACCTTTCGGGGGAGTAATCTCGGCTGTAATCAAAAATTCTCGGTCTTGAACCGCACGTCGTAAACGAGTAGTCATCAATTTATCTAGGTTTTAACCATAAATTTTATAGCAGATTTAGCCCGGAAATGGCTCTTAGGCAAGCAATGATCATCGGGCTGCTTTATACTGGTCGGTGTCAGCACCTGGCTGATATCAGATAAGTTAACTGGCAGGAAAAAATTTCTAATGTAGTATAATACACGGACAGTTTAACCAAATCCGTTTACAAGTGTAAAGGACAACCGATTCGATCGAGCGATCATGCAAACTCTTCCTCCTCCTACTAAAGACAAAGACGCAATCATGACCCATCCCCTCAAAATCGTCGCTTTAGGAGATAGCCTTGTGTATGGCTATGGCGACCCCGTGGGTGGCGGTTGGGCCGAACGCCTACGTCGTTTGTGGATGGAAAGTGCCGGTCATGCCCTGTATAATTTGGGGATTCGCGGCGATCGAGTGGTACAAGTGTCCGAACGTTTAGAACAAGAATTTCGTCTCAGAGGGGAAATTCGCAATCGTCTCCCCGACCTGATTCTTCTCTCCGTCGGTGTTAATGATACAGCCCGTTTAGGCCGGCCCGATGGTCGCACCTATACCGATCACGATCTTTTTCAAACTCAAATCGAACATTTACTCGGCCGGGCCCGTTCTCTTTGCCCGGTTTTGTTTATAGGTATGATTCCCGTGGATGAGCGGAAAATGCCCTTTTTAGATTGCTTTTACTTCAACCATCGCGATCAGTATCGTTTTAAGGAAACCACTAAACAAGCTTGTCTAGAGCAAAATATTCCCTATCTCGATTTATTTGATCTCTGGATGGACCGGGGTGATCTGTGGTGCCAAGAAAGATTAATGCAAGATGGACTTCATCCCAATGTCCAGGGCTATCAATCAATTTTAGAGGATATTTTAAACTGGTCGCCCCTCACCTCCTTTGTCGGTGTGGATGGTTTTATTCAACCGTTTACAGGAATTGCACAAAAGTGATGTCCTCTGTTATCAGTGGATCTAGCGGCGTTACAGAAACGAGAATATCTGGTAATATAACCGAACTTACCCCCTACATATCTACTACAATGCTGAACAGGCAATTGCACTACTCGTTCAAAATGTAGTAAATTAAGGGGCAAAATTTGCCAATCATTGCTCTGAATTTGTGACTCAATAAATTCTCGGAAAGGTGAATCAAAAGTTAATTTTTCCAGACTATATTTTATCGTCATTTCCCCAATACTAGCTTGACTAAGATAAACTAGATTTTCTCTTTCATTAATCATAATTTTATGTTTGTCTCTCAACTGTTTATTATTAGTGACATACCAAAGAAATACATAAGTATCTATTAAAAATTTGAGCCTAATTATTGATAATATTCAAAATCAGTTAAAGGGGCATCAAAATCATCGGCTATCCAAACTTTTCCCGCAGCACTTCTCGGTTGAAGCGGTGGTTTCTTGGCTAACTTTACAGGACTTAATTTAACTACAGGTTCATTATTTTCTGTGATGATAATTTCTTCACCTTTAAGTACAGCTTCCAATAACTCATTAAGTTGATTTTTTGCTTGTTTTAATTCAACTGTAGTCATTAGTTTACCTCACTGATCAACAACACAAACATTAGTTTAATCTCAATCAAGAAAAGCGATGGATTAAGTTATATCTAGGGTTTGCTGAATAAATGTGAAATGTAGGCAAGGTAAGAGTTTTGTGGCTTTACGAGCGAAACAGGTGCAAATTTTGAGAGAATCGTCGTTCAAAACCTTGCGTCTTCATCGGCCCGCGTCCTGTAGGGGCGAAGCATTCGGGCAATAACCTATCGGTGAAACCGTAGATTTTCTATCCGAATGCTTCGCCCCTACTTTTTGCCGCAAACCCTATCTATATCCTTACTTTTAATCATGATACCAATACTCACCCCCTGTCAGGAATGTCAGACACATTCTCATACTTTCTAGCGGAATTATCGCCATTAGCCTGTAGTAGTAGTAGGTTGGGTTGAGGAACGAAACCCAACACACGATAATTGTTATGATTTCTTGGAGCAGGTTGAAAAATCGATCTTCTATGTCCAGCAACAGCACAACATCAGTGAAGAAATCTGCACTCGGCAAGGGGCAGTATGAAAATGGGATCACTTATTTAGATTTCAGATGCTATATGGTAAAATTTGCATAATTCAGTAAGATTAGTATTATCCTATATTATTTCAACTCAACTTCCTATGAGTAACAAATCTACGATTAAATTGCTGATCGCTTTTAACGATCCTAACCTGGAGCCTGAAGAACGCGACGAACAGGCCCAAGTATTACTGACAGAACTACAACAGGCAGATGAAGTTGAATCGGTTAAACGTATTCTTGATCCCAATCCCCCTGAAGGTAATAAGTCGTTGGGCGGTTTTTTGGGAGGAATGTTAATGACCGAAGTTAACCCCGCTAATGGGAAAAAGTTGTTAGGGTTTCTGGGCGATCGCCTGGGAGGTAAACCGATAGAATTGTCGGTAGAGGCCAATGGTCGCAAGTTGACGGTTAAGGCTCACAGTCGAGAAGAATTGGAAATGGCTATTAAAGCGGCTCAAGACTTTATCTCAGGTTAAAGAAGGTATTATGGCAAAATTTGCTTTGTTAATTGGTGTGAGCGAGTATTCCGCAGGATTGCGCCCAATTTCTAGTGCCATTCTAGACGTTGAAGCAATGCGCCGAGTATTAGAGCATCCAGACATGGGAGCCTTTGATCAGGTTACAGTTTTGCCTAACCCAGACAAAGGGAGCATGGAAAAAGCAGTTGACGATTTATTTACTAATCGCCAGAGAGACGACTTAGTTCTTTTATATTTTTCTGGACATGGTCTTAAAGATCAAACGGCTGAATTTTGCCTAAGTGCAAGAGACACTGAGCGTGATCAGAATGGAGAGCTTCGTATCTCAACAATTTTAGCCGCAAGTAAACTTAATAAGTATATGAACAATAGTCGTTCCCAAAGGCAGATGATTATTCTCGACTGCTGTTTTAGCGGAGCATTAGTTCAGGGAATGCCAATCAAAGGGGAATTTAACATTCAAGAGGAATTAGGAGGTAGAGGAAGGGCGATCTTGACCTCTTCTAGTCCAATTGAATATTCTTTTGAGTCGGAAGATAACGGTTTGTCAATCTATACAAAATATCTAGTTGAAGGAATTGAAACTGGTGCAGCAGATCAGGATGGTGATCAATTAATTTCTGTTAATGAATTGCATGAGTATGCCAGCGAACAAGTAAAGAAAGCTGCCCCGGCAATGACTCCCAAATTTTATCTTTCTCTTGAAGGAGAGGATACTATTTATTTAGCCAGATCTCCTCTTGCTGCTAATGATCCTAAATTTAAGTATCGTAAAATAGTTGAGGATATTATTAAAAAGTGGAATGATGAGGATATTAAAGATTATTGTTTTAAGGAGGAAGACTTTTCTGCTGCAGATAGGGCAGTTTTGGATGCAACAATAGATCAATTAAATCTCTCACCAGATGAAGCCAGAACGATTGAAACAGAAGTTCTTAACCCACTGCTACTGCGACGAGACAATATTAAGAAATATAGGAATGCGTTTCGGAAAATAATAGCTGCTGCTAATCATACTCCATTGAAAAACAAAGATATAGAGAGTTTAAAGAAACTGCAAATTATCTATGGACTCAGGGATGAGGATATTCAGGTGATTGAAGAAGAAGTGCAAAATGAGGTTTATCCCATTACTCCGACGATTCCACCAATCACTTCGCCTTCTGCAAAAATCGCCCAAATTTTGCATTCTATAAAAACTTTAAAGCCCCAAAATTTCAAATTAAATCTGCCAGTTAGCATAGGAATAGCATCAATAGCAGTTGTAAGTTTATTTGCCATTTATCGCCCTGATAATTGTCCAAAACAAACGGGAGACTTTATTAGTGAAGGAGAAGAAGTTCTTAATTACTCTCAATCGTTTAACAAGAAGAAAGGTACAGAATATTTTGCACAGTGTGATTATCAAAAAGCCCTGTTAAGATTTAAGGACGCATGGCAACAGGATAGGCTAGATCCAGAAACATTAATTTACTTAAATAATGCTTTACTAGAAGCCAATAAAATGCAATATTACACGATTGCTGTTGCTGTTACTATTCCCAAAAATCAAAGTGACTTTAATGATGATGATGGTGATAGTCGAGCAAAAGAAATGTTACGAGGAGTAGCGCAATTACAAACAAAAATTAATCTGGGACTTTTAAATGACAATGATCCATTCCTCAAGTATTTTCCAGATCAAAATTTTATCAATAAAAAAGCGATTAATGGTAAGGGATTAAAAGTTGTCATTACTAATGATGAAAATGACGAATTATTAGCCCAAAAGACAGCATCATCTCTTTCCCAGCGTCCTGAAATTTTAGGGGTTGTTGGTCACTATCCCAGTGAAATGACTGTGGCAACGGTGGATATTTATAAGGACAATGATTTAGTTTTGATTTCTCCCGGATCAACGACTAGCGATCTTACTAAATACCCCAGAAAAAATTTTCTGCGAACTGTTTTTTCCGTCGAGCAACAATCTCCTGCCATTGCAAAATTTTTACAAGAAAAGTCTATTAAAAAAGTGGTGGGCTTTTATAGTGAAGGAAGTCCATTTAGTGAATCTTTTTTTAATAGTTTTAAAACTATTTTTACACGCCCTCCATTCTCTGGAACTGTAGTAAAATTAGATGAATTTGATCTCGGAAATAATTTTAAGGCAGAAGAAGCCATCCAAGAGTTACGAAAAAGACAAGGAAAAATAACAGAAGAAATAGGGCTTGTACTATTCCCAAAAGCAATTGGCGATGCTCAAGGCGATGCAATTAGACTTATAAAACTTAATAATAGTCAAAATTGGGTTATCGGATCATGGGGGCTTCGTAGTTCTCGTACCTTAGAACAAATTAACAACCTACAACCTTTTCAAAAGTTTGTTATAGCGGTTCCTTGGGATTCTTTAACCAGTCCTAACCAGGATTTTCTTAAGGATGCCAAAATTTTATGGACTACAACTTCTGTTAATGCAATAACGGCCCTATCCTATGATGCAACTCTTGCTCTAACAAAAGCTCTAGAAAAGGCAAATACTCCCACACGAATTAATATCCTTGAACACTTAAAGTCTCTTGATTTTCTTGTCACTAAAGGTGCAACTGGGACAATTCAATTCGATGAAAATGGCGATCGCAAGAAACTTAATGTAAATGGCGATCCCCAAAATCCCTCCGTAGAATTTGTTCACATTGTGGAGTGTCGGACACTAAGTTCAGATTTTGCTTTTGTCCCAATCAAGGATCTTACTGCTAAAGATGCTAAAGATGCTGGTTTATCCTGTTTAAACTCACCCAAAAAACCTAGTCCCTAGCTAATCAGGGTTGACTGAAAAAGTCTGAAATGCCGCTAGGAAAAAGGTTTCGACTCAATAAAGCGATCGCCGACATCGTACCTACGTTCATCTTATATTTAATTCCACCCACCCACTTACAATAATCTATACTAAGCCAATAAAGCCCGTTTTATTGGCTTTCCTGCCTCCTATTAACAGTAGGCTAAAACTAATAATTAATATCATCGTCGCAATTACTCGTGGACTGGAGACAACAACTAATTATTTTTACCCGTTATCCGGAATTGGGGAAAGTAAAAACCCGTATGATTCCAGCTTTGGCAGCCGAGGGAGCCGAAGAATTACACCGCAAACTGGCCGAATATACTCTCAGTAAATTAGCGGGTTTGAGGAATTTTCTCTCTCTGATCATCTACTACCATGGCGGCAGCGAGGAAAAAATGCGTACTTGGTTAGGTGAGCATTATTCTTATCATTCTCAACGGGGAAAAGACTTAGGAGAAAAGATGCAAAATGCCTTTGCCGATGGTTTTGCTCAAGGGATGACAGCGATCGCTATGATTGGCACAGATTGCCCAGAAATCGGGGAAAAAGAGATTTTAGCAGCCTTTGAGGCCCTAAAAACCCACGATATGGTTTTAGGGCCGGCGTTAGATGGAGGATACTACCTAATTGCTTTAAAACAGGTCTTTCCAGAGCTTTTTGATGACATTCCCTGGGGAACGGGGGAAGTCTTGGCAAAAACTCAGACAATCGCCGCTAAACTGGCTTTAAAGACCGCTTATCTGCCTAAATTAGCCGATATAGATCGTCCGGAAGACCTGCCCATCTTAAAAAAATACCTGCCAGAATTAAGGTTGAACGATGACGGGGGTTCCCATGCGGACTAGATCAAACAACACTTTCACATCCCGATTCCGCATCCGCACACAACCATGGGAAGCGGCGCTACCGAGGGAATTTTCTGCGGGGGTGCCATGAAAACCGATGGAATTTTTGCCGTCACTCCAAAAACCGATCCATCTTTCCCCTAGGGGACTATTGGGACCGGGAGCGCTGACTTTTCCCGTCCAGGGACTTTTCCAGACGGGATTGCGAACTAATTCCCGCACCTCAAATTTACCGGTGGGGGTTTCCCAGCCTTTTTTGCCGACGGCGACGGTAAATTGTGCTAAAACTTTACTATCTTGATAAACGTAAACTTTTCTCTCTTTCAGTTTCAGGACCAGATGGGTAGCGAGAGTTTGATTGGCCGCCGTATTCGGGGTGACAGTGCTGATTTGGTTAGCTTGGGCCGGATATAGGGGTAAACAAGTTAATCCTAATCCGATGATTAAGAGGGTCAAATTTCGTTTGAACGCCATTATTCCCACACTCCTCAATTGCGATAGCGATAATTTTTAAGGATAGCAAATAGGGAACTGTTTGGAAGCCCAAGCCGCCTACACTGTGCCAGTTTTAGCTTCGTACTGCCGACAACCTTCACAGGGACCTGGGGGATTAACCGCACAACGCAAGTGGGGGGAATAGGCATTAAAACGACAACTAAGATCACCGATAAAGGCCGGTTTATTTTCTGTCTCTAGAGGGATTGACAAAAAATCACTGGCCATCACCGTGCTGTATTCGTGACGATAGCGAATCCCTCTCAAACGGTTACTTAATCTCTGTTGGGATCGGTTAATCAACCAGAGACTAACGAGAGAGGGAAAGATGGCAAGGATAAAAACAAAGGTTATCCTGATCACGATTTCAGTTTAGGCGATCGCCAGTGCTGCTAACTTATTATTGAGGCCGGCGCTAGAAATTAGGCCATAACCAGGGAAGACTTAAGGGGTTCTTCCTTTTTGCTTTCATAAACTGCCGCAGGACCGGGGAATCCTCTGGTTAGTTCCCGCACTTTAATCTCACCTGCTTGCAGGGATTTGGTCAAAATTTCCATGGCAACCACGGGTTTACCCGCACCACAGAAGAATAAATCGGCGGCGAAATAGCCGTGTTCAGGCCAGGTGTGGATCGCGATATGAGATTCAGCTAAAGTCGCCGTCGCGGTAACTCCGTGGGGACTGAACTGGTGGACACACAAATCGATCAGCGTTGCTTCTCCTGCCGTAATTCCATCGAGGATAGCGCGACGAATGCGCTCGGGATCGTTGAGGAGGTCAGCAGGTACTTGCCAAGCATCGACAATCAAATGGGTTCCCAGTTTGGTCATTTTTTTTTCAATACTCCCTATCGAAAAACCTTCACAGAATTACCAGCATAACACAATTTTTCTAACTTGTGCCAAAAAGATCGGTTTTTTTTCGGGTACTTTCTCTAAAAAACTGGGACGGAGCTGGGGAGTGGGGAGTGGGGGGTGGGGTGTTGGGTGTTGGGAAAAGCGCAAGGGACTAATTTTATCTGGGAGGGGGGACGGGATTAGTGGGGACGGTGGGACTGGGAGAAGCGGCGGGAATGGGGGGATTTTCGGGTTTACGGACTTGGGGGACGGGTAACAGATAGAAAAGTAGGGCGCAAGCGACAAGACTGCCTAATCCCGCCAAAAAAGGTACTGTTCGACTGGCCACCGATTCATTAACCTTATGGTAGCGACGGGAAACCGGCTGTAATTTCAGGGTTAGGTCAGGTAAAGTGCGAGTATCGGCAAAAAATTGGTCAATCGCTTCTATTAAGTCGAATAACTGCACGGTACTGATTTCTATGTTGACCGGACTTTCCGGGATATTCAAGTCCGTTGATGGATACCAGACCAGACGATGGAGATTATGGTCAATCTTTTCTAGGTACACATGATCTGGTTCATGGACGGGGTCTTGGGGATGACGAACACCACTTAAAAATTCTTGGGCATACTGACTGACCGCTTGTACCAAATTTTCCAAGAAAACCCGACCACCTTGCAGGACTTTATTGGCCCCGATTAACCGACATTCTACGTTAGTCAAAATTGAGAGTAAAGGTCGGCTATCCCCGGGGTTAGCCGGGGCGAAATCATCGCCGAAACCATCGAGAATCAGGGTACAATTGGGCAGGCTATACTGTCTTCTCATTTTTACACTATCTCCCCATCAAATAAACTAATCCAAAAGCGCTGCATTCCCGTCGTACCAGTACAAAATAATAACTGATCGAGGAGGGATAAAGCCAGTTCATTTAAAGCATTTTCATCGGCTAGATAAACCGATACTTTGGCCCGGCGGGGGTTCATGCGACTGCGAAAATTGGAGCGAAATCGTTCTAGGTATTCTGATAAAAGAAAATTATTATCCACGGGTAAACCCTTTGATTCCATCTGTTGCCGCGCTAACAGTAATTGTCGGATGGATATAGCCAGGGGTTTGGCCCGATAACTGGCAATGATAACTAAAGCTTTTGCTTGGTCAAGGGTGAGACGGTCGAGGGTGTAGGAAATTCGCCAGGGATTAGTACAGCGTAATCGCCAGAAAATAATCCGGTTTCTGACAATTTTATCAAGTCCTAGTTCTTTACAGAGGGCTAACAGGGCTTCCCCGGCACCGACTTCTAAGGATTCCAACGCTAATAGCATTAAATCGATATGCTGTTGGAGATGTAGGGCGCATTGCTGACTGGCAATCGGAAAATCGGGTAAAACGCTTAAAATAAACGGTTTTTCTGGGGCTGATGTTGTAGATTCGGGCGTTAGGCTAGTAGGGGTCATGATATAGGAGAACTAAAACACAAGGGCGATCGAGTCAGGGTATTGTAAATTGTATTGTATAGATAGCTGTCCCCCATTTTACGAGACACGGAAACCGAATGGATCTGAAATCACTGATTCGCGATATTCCCGACTTTCCCAAACCGGGTATTGTCTTCCGCGATATTACTACCCTACTCAATCATCCCCAAGGATTACGTTACACGATCGATACCCTAACGGCAAAGTGTCGCGATTACGGTTTATCCCCCGATTACATTGTCGGTATGGAATCCAGGGGTTTTCTCTTTGGTGTTCCTTTAGCATACCAATTAGAAGCGGGATTTATTCCTGTCCGGAAACCAGGCAAATTACCCGCCGCCGTTCATAGTATCGAGTATGATTTGGAATACGGAAGCGATAGCCTGGAAATTCATCAGGACGCGGTGGCATCCCATCACAAAGTCTTAATTGTCGATGATTTAATCGCGACGGGAGGGACGGCGAAAGCGACGGCCGATTTATTAGAAAAAATTGGTTGTGAGGTGTTAGGATTTGCTTTTATCATCGAGTTAATCGACCTCGGTGGTCGGGAAAAATTACCCGATTTACCGACTATTACCCTCATCGATTATTAGGTTTTTTTCTATGACGGCGACTGATGATAATTATAAGGCTGCAAACGCTCGATCGAGTGCTAATGGGTTACAATCTCTCCTAACTAGCGAAACTTTTTTATATATTGTCAAGCGTGTTCTCCAGGGTTTATTAACTCTGTTGTTGGCCTCGGCTTTGAGTTTCGCTATTATCCAATTAACCCCCGGCGGTTTTCTGGCTTTGCTTGACCTTAATCCCAAGATTAGTCAGGAAACTAAAGAACAATATATTGCCCTTTTTGGTTTAAAAGACCCGGCGATTGTCCAGTATTTTAAATGGTTGTGGCAAGTGGTAACTCAGTTTAATTTTGGTCTGAGTTTTACCTATTTTCGTCCCGTGTCTTCCCTACTATTAGAGAGAATTCCAGCGACGTTATTAATGTCTTTGACTTCCATCATTTTAACCTGGGCGATTGCGATTCCCTTGGGCATTCTCAGCGCCGTCAAACAAAACCAATTTATCGATAAATTTTTTCGAGTTATCAGTTATCTTGGTCAAGGTTTCCCCAGTTTTATCACTGCCCTTTTACTGCTAATTCTCGCCCAAAATGTCTCGCCGCTTTTACCGGTAGGTGATATGACCAGTATTAACTATTCGGAATATTCCCCTATCGGTAAAGTTTTAGATATCGCTTGGCACATGATTTTACCAACTATTGCCCTAACAGTTACCAGTTTTGCCGGATTACAAAGATTGATGCGGGGACAATTATTAGATGTTCTGCGACAGGATTATATTCAAACCGCAAGGGCGAAAGGTTTACCGGAAAATAAAGTTATCTATGTTCACGCTTTACGCAATGCTATTAATCCCCTGATAACTCTTTTGGGATTTGAATTTTCTAGTTTGTTAAGTGGGGCATTTATCGCCGAATTTTTCTTTAACTGGCCCGGATTAGGTCGTTTAATTCTGCAAGCTGTGACGGCTAAAGATTTGTATTTAGTTATGGGCAGTTTAATGATGGGGGCTACTATGTTGATTATCGGTAATCTTCTGGCTGATTTACTTCTCAAAGCTGTAGATCCTAGAATTAAATTGGAGGATTTAAAGTAGGGTGATAGGGAAATTTCAGCTAAATTTCCCACTACCCAACCCCTCTTTTCCTTGTCACTTTTTACTTAATAAACTATGTTAGCAACTACGCATTATTTACTCAGGTCAAAACAAGACGGACAATACCTAGTGGCGCGTCTGAGAAAAGGTGAAAGCGAAAGTCCGGCCAGTTATCTGCTTCTGTTTAAAGAATCCTACGATGCTTTAAGTTATATCAATACCCATGCTCAGGATTTAGCCAATAATTTTTCTGTGGAAACTCTCTCAGGAACACAATTAAAGGGACTGATGCAGCGATGGGGATTTGCAGGAATTGGTTTAGTTAGTGAACCTTTGGAACCGCAAGTGCAGTTTTTAGCCTACGAAAAAGGATTTAATCTCTAAACTATGAAAACGCTGTTAATCACTGGAGTTAGTGGGTTTTTAGGTTGGCATATTTACCAAAAAACTCGCTCATCTTGGGCAAGTTTTGGTACATATTTTAATCACAATGTCAATAGTAATGACCCGAATTTAATTAAAATTAACTTAACAGACTTAGCCGCAGTTAGAGAACTTTTTCAACAGATTAAACCCGACGCGGTAATTCATGGGGCTGCCCAATCAAAACCGAATCTCTGTCAAGAATTTCCCCAAGCATCCGAGGCAATTAATCTGACAGCTTCTCTAGAAATTGCCCGTTTATGTAGTCAATATCAAATACCCCTAGTTTTTACCTCTACCGATTTAGTTTTTGATGGTAAAAATGCCCCCTATTCCGAAAATGATCCCGTTTCTCCAGTCAGTGTCTATGGTGAGCAAAAAGTAGCGGCAGAAAAGGGTATTTTAGCAATATATCCTCGGGCGGCTATTTGTCGAATGCCTTTGATGTTTGGTTCCCCTTCTCCCAGTGCTAATAGTTTCCTGCAACCATTTTTAAAAACCCTCCAAGAAGGAAAAGAATTATCTCTATTTACTGATGAATATCGTACAGCTGTTGGGGTTAATAGTGCGGTGAATGGTTTACTTTTAGCCCTAGAAAAAGTGCAAGGAATTATTCATCTGGGTGGTAAAGAAAGAGTTTCTCGTTATCAATTTGGTTTACTAATGGCGGCAGTTTTTAATATTCCCAGAGAACAAATAAAACCCTGTTTACAGTCAGATGTTCCCATGAGTGCGCCCCGTCCGCAGGATGTTTCTCTTGATAGTTCTCTTGCTTTTTCTTTAGGTTATCAACCATTAAGTATTAAAAGGGAATTAGAGGCCATTAGATATGAAATTATCTGAACAAAAGCGGACTATATTAATTATCTTGCTCCTGTTTTTTACCGCTATTCTCATGGCCAATTATTTTGAGGTAGGGATGACAGGAGTGTTGGCTTTTTTCGTTGCCTATCTTTCTAAAGGATTGCGAAAAGTTAAGTAAAAAAATCAATTGTTTCAATCAACAATCTCGAATTCTATTGACTGCTCTTGGGCAAAATTATAGGTAAAATGATCGATAATATTAGTATCGCTCAATTCAAGATTATAAAAATCGATTGCCGGTTGATCAAAAAGTGGGCCAGCGTGCCAAGTTCCCACCTCTAATTTAATAAAACAGTCCCCGGGGATGCGAAAAACCTTTAATTTTTCTAAATCTGGTTGAGGATGAGGACTAGGGGGGGCCACTCCTAAAAACCACTCTTGTCCCCCCAAAGAACCAAGACATTGGGTACATTGACTATGACGAGTAATTCGCTTAAATTTACGTCCGCGAGTCTGTAAACGCATAATATAAAAACGTGGGACACCGTTTTTTAAATGCAGTTGTGCATCGCTTTCATCAAACGGTTTTCCATCATGGCTAGGGGTTATTAATTGACCGTAGGGACGGAAACTCTCGGCTGTAATTAGTTGCGCTGACAGGGGACGAACGGTAATCGAATTACTCATAAAAATTACTGCTGACTAACAGTTATAGCTGTACCATCTCGGAGAGAAAGAATATTATTAATAGCAATTCTTTCCCCGGCATTTACTCCAGAAATAACCTGATAAGCTTGCCCTTGAATCGTGCCGACTTGAATTGGTTTTTGTCTTACCACTAAACGCTCCTTGGCATTTTCTTGACCTTCTTTAGCCTTTTCTTTTTCGGCCACAAAAACAAAATTTTGCGCTCCGATGCTAGTCACTGCCGTGGTGGGAACTAATACCCCCGGTTTTTGATCCCAAATTAACCGCGTCCGCACATATTGGTTATTGCGAAGACTGCCATCATTAGTAAAGGCAAATTTCACTAAAACCGATTGGGTAGCTTGGGAAACGGTGGGGGAAATAAAAGTTACTTGACCGCGAACCCCGGCGCTGCCATCGGGATTAATAATTTCTACAGGCAACCCGACGCGCAGACGCGGTTGTAATTCCACGGGAATCTGCACATTTAGTTCCAAAGTTTTATTGTTAGTCAACGAGGTTAATTCTTCACCCAGGGAGATAATATCGCCGACTTTTCTTTGATTAAAATCGCCGACAAAACCATCAATCGGGGCGGTAATGGTGTTAAAAACTAAATTCTGACGCGTCGCCCCTAATTGCCCCTCAGTGCTGGCTACCGCTGCTTGACGACTGTTCACTGTTGCCGCTGCCGCCGCCACCTGTTGCCGTGAGGCTAATTCGTTTTGAATGGCGATATTTAATGCTTCTTTGTTTGCCTGTAGGGTAGCTCTAGCCGCCGTCACCTGTTGACGGGCCGCATCACGATTTTTAGACCGGGCCTCTACTTCCGCCCTGGCGGCCTGAATGTCGCGGCGGCGATCATCTAAGTCCTGTTGGGGCTGTGCGCCTTGTTTAACCAGAAATTCGGCTCTTGTTAGGTTTTTTTCCGCTAAATCTAAATTAGCTCTCGCTCTCTGTAAATCAGCTTCGGCGGCGCTCAAGGTGGCGATCTGACTTTTAACATTAGCTTCCGCATTAGCCACATTTGCCCGATTCTGGGCAATTTGGGCTTTATTTGCCCTCGCTTGCGCTTGTCTTTGCCTTAAATCCGCCTCAGACGCATTCAGGTTCGCTTTGGCCGAATTTACCTGGCCGATGCCAGCGTTTACCTGTTGCTGTTGTTGTTCGGGATCCAATTCGGCGATTTTTTGTCCCTGAGTTACCTGATCGCCAGATTTAACGAAAATAGACCGAATCCGACCGGTAATCTGAGGGGAGACGCTAACACGCTCTTGGGCGATCAAAGTACCCACAAATTCGCTACTTTGCACTAATTTGTCGGTGCCGAGGGTTTGCAGTTTGACGGGAACAGCCGCCGGTCCAGTGGCTTGCGGGGTTTGGGGGGCGCAACCGGTGATAATTAGGGAAACGGCGATCGACGAACCGATCGCTCTCGATACGTTAACGGATCGTTTAATCATTGTTAAATTTACGGGTTTTTAGCGGAAAAAGTGCTAGTAAATCGGAAAAAGAAGGGGAAGATGAGGAGAGAAGCTTTTCCTTAAATTTTACTCTACAGAATTGATCGCGTGATCACTGTTTGCTTTGCCCTAAGCTAACAATATTACAGGTGACTAATCTTTGGGCGAGGGTGGTGTATTCTAGACGACCACCGGCGATCTGATATTCGTCCCGGGGCGCCGGTAGATGACCAACGGGAGCATTGAGGGTATAGTTAAGATTTTCTTTAAAAATAATCCAATCACCATCTTTACGCCAACCGATTCGATCGCCAAAAGTTTGAAAATTTTCGATCGCCACTAAGCGCCCCGGTCGATTACCTGTCTCGATAAAAATGCGAAATTGGGTACTGAAACTAAAACGACCCCCGGAAGCTTCTTTCCAGAGTTGATCCATTTTTTGCAGATCCCAACAGGCCAATTTTTGCAGGTCTTCCATGGTAAACCAGCCCTGTAATTCCCGTCCGGTCGCTTTCAGTATTAAATTACGGGTTTCATCGTTAGCTTGTCGCCAATTTTGTTGAGCGAGGAAATTTTTCAGGCGAGTGTAATTAATGCCCGTGGTCGGTGATACCATTTCCCCAGAGGTGGCAGTCTGGGCAACGATCGCCGGCAAGGGATTGAGAAATAAAGCGATCGCGAGAGTGACCTGACACAAGGAAAAATTAATTCTCATAAACCCTATTTATTAACTTGATGCAAAGAAATCCTACAATAGCATAGACGAAATTTGCCGTTTTTACCGCCTCCTCAACTCCTATGGCTTTCACTTGGATCCGACATCACATTTTGGGATTGCAAGACTGGCAACCAGAAGAATACCAAACCCTGCTACAAACGGCCTCTAGTTTTCGTGAAGTTCTTTCCCGACGTACCAAGAAAGTGCCGGCCCTACAGGGACAAGTGGTGACGAATCTTTTTTTTGAACCTTCCACCCGCACCCGTAGTAGTTTTGAACTAGCGGCGAAACGTCTTTCGGCCGATGTTCTCAATTTTGCCCCGGGTAGTTCCAGTTTGACTAAGGGGGAAACGATTCTCGATACCGCTTTAACCTATGTGGCCATGGGTACGGATATTTTTGTTATCCGACATCAACAGTCGGGGGTTCCCGATTTAATTGCCGCAGAAATGGATCGTTTGCAGTCGGGGGTCAGTATTCTTAATGCTGGGGACGGTCAACACGAACACCCCTCCCAGGGACTTTTAGACCTGTTTACGATCTGTTGTCTGTTAGATGAGGAAAATCCCCGTTTAGAACTGTTAGAGGGCAAAAAAATCGCTATTGTCGGGGATATACTCCATTCTCGTGTGGCTCGTTCCAATATCTGGAGTTTAACTACGGCAGGGGCGGAAGTACATTTGTCCGCACCCCCCACCCTACTGCCGAAATATTTTGGGGAATTGTGCGATCGCCTATTTCTCCACTGGGATTTAGAACCAGCTTTAGAAAAGGCCGATTTTGTGATGACCCTGCGACTGCAAAAAGAACGCATGACCGCCAATCTTTTGCCCAGTTTACGCGAATATCATCAAAGTTTTGGCATTACTCGTCCTCGTTTGCAATCCTGTCAACCGGGGGTGAAGGTACTTCATCCCGGTCCTGTGAATCGGGGAGTGGAAATTAGTTCCGATTTAATGGATGATCCCGATTTTAGTCTGATTTCCCAACAAGTTACCAGTGGTGTCGCTGTCAGAATGGCTTTATTATACCTAATCGGTAATCTTCGCAGCGACCAGTAAAAGCTTCTCAGGGTTTTGATCTTTTAGTCTGGTTTCATTGAAACAATCCTAAAGTTTTTGTCAAGGTAAATATCATACTTTCTTCCTCCCTCACACACAGCATCTTCTGCTTCAAATTGGTTAGTCTCAACATCAAATTTCATCTCTTTAGGATTCCTACAGCCCTGTTTTAGCAAAGCATCGGTCAACTGCGATTTTTCTTCCGGGGTCAAAGCTCGATAATCACTACTATTAGCTTGACCCGCATAGATTGACATTCCTATAATGCTAAGAGATAGTAAGCTTATGATCGATTTGGTCTTCATTTTTTCAACTTCCTGAATACAATAAAAACATCATTCAAAGGGTTTTAGACCCAAATTTTCGCTAATTAGTTCGGCACGATTACCGGTCTTTATCTTAGGAGAAGTATATCTGGATTACAATAAGTATAAATACTCAAGCCACCCAGAGGGCTTTTCTAGGAACTTTAACCGATACCGAATTCCGTTCTTTTTTAACTATCCCTTTTTTGCCTCTTCCAGGTCATGATAATGCTGATAAGCGCCGATTTCGGGGTTAAAGGGGGCGATTTCCTCAGTTACGGTTAATCCCAAACCTTCTAACATTGCTTGTAGGACAGAATCGGGGGCCAGACGGAGATAATCGGGGTTAATTTCTAGGGCTACATGACGATTACCGAGGTGATAGGCAGCTTTGAGGAGTAAATCGGTTGAAGGGGCGGTAATAGTGATAACTGGTTCGGGTTTAGCGATAATTTGAATAATTTCGCCGTTTTCCCCCCGCAGGAAATCGCGGTCCTGTAGAATTGTGCCGCGGGGTAAACGAAAACAGAGGGAAAAACCTTCGGGACTGTCGAGACGATAACGGCTGCGGGTGCGTTCTTCGGCCGTAAGTAGAAGGCTAAAAACTACCGTTTCTGGGGGAGGTGGACTAGCGGTATGACGGGGGGGTAAACGCTCGGTAAAAGTTAACATGGTAGTGGTCAATGGGAAAAAACACTCTTAATTGTAGCCCTGACTCCAGCTTGACCCGAAAAACTGAGGAACTTTTTCTATTTATTCTCCCGTTGCAGACGAATCATCTCATTTTGCACCCGTCGTCTCAAGTTATCATCCCTACGAATCCGATTAGTAATGGCGTTAAATTCAGTCGCATTCAGGCCACTATCTTGGACAATCTTTTTTGAGTTATTACAATAATCGACGGCAATTCTTTGGGCATCAGCTGGAAGATTATTAAAGCTTTCCCGTTGGTTACAGGTAATTGCTGGGGGACTTTTGCCTAAAATTTGCGAAATTGCCTGATAAGCTTGTTTTCTTTGGGTTTCGATCAACAAAACTGCGGTCGCATAACGTTTAATTTGGTCAGCCGTAAAATCTTGAGTATAAGCGGAAGACCGGAAACTAACCACCGCCGTCGTCCAAGAAAATTCGGGAATCACACCGCCAAGAATGGCGATTACTGCCAAAAAAGTCACGATAAAAGAACGTCTTAAGCTTTGACCTAGATCGGCTAGGGGATAGCAGTAAATCACCATGCGAGTTTGTCGCTGAATAGATAATGATAGCAAACTTTCCAGTTAAATCCTGCTTTTTTGAATATTTTTAACGATCATAAGTTCCAATTTTAGCCAATATCTCCTGGGACCGAACCTTAATTTTTGGGCAGAAATTGCTTTGGTAAACTTTTTTAACGTTTTTGGGGGCAAAATTAGTCAAAAATCTTGGAGAGAACCGATGAACGATTTTTGGGAAGTTAGGATACCTATCGCTTTTAGAGAATATTTATCGGCAATTTAGCAAGCTAATCTCTTTTTATTAGCTTATATCGCTGTTAATCTCTCGCTTATTCCCTTTTGTCTCTCCCCTTGGTGGGGAATCGGGGGGAAATCTAGATAAATTAAAGGTTTCAGCGATTCCGATCGAGACAATTCCCGCTTAGAATAATGCAGTGGAATATATAGCCAATGAGGATTTGAGGCATTATTTAGTGATCTCGATCCTGGCGAGTCCTCAACAGGGGAACCATAATAAACTACTGACAACCACCCTAAACTCAGAAAAACCGCAAAAAAAGGAGTTAGCGCATGAATAAAGGTGAATTAATCGATCAAATCGCTCTCAAAGCCTCTGTGACCAAAAAACAAGCAGATGCTGTTCTCACTGCCGCCATCGAAACCATTATCGAAGCGGTTTCTGAGGGGGACAAAGTAACCCTAGTAGGATTCGGTTCCTTCGAGGCCCGGGAACGTCAGGCCAGGGAGGGACGCAACCCGAAAACCGGCGATAAGATGGAGATTCCGGCCACTCGCGTCCCGGCTTTCTCGGCGGGTAAACTGTTTAAAGACAGAGTGGCCCCGGATAAGGAATAATTACTGTTGAGTTTTGATCGCTGTAAGTCTTTTGCCTAGACCTAAACATGGTGGTAATCTTGACTGGGCGGCCGCCATTGCCGGCTGTCCGGTTTCCTCTATTCTCGATTTTTCTGCCAGTATCAACCCCCTCGGTCCGCCGGAAAGCGCCCTAACCGCTATTAAAAGCCATTTAACCAGTCTGACTCGTTATCCTGACCCGAGCTATTGGCAGTTGCGTTCTGCCCTCGGTCAATGGCACAATATCGGGCCAGATTGGATTCTGCCTGGCAATGGTGCGGCTGAGTTATTAACCTGGGCCGGCCGGGAATTGGCCTCATTTGATAGTGTTTATGTACTAACACCCGCTTTTAGCGATTACGAACGGGCTTTAAAAAGTTTTGGTGGGAAAATCTGCCAACATTCCCTAGATTTAACCACTTTAAAGCCGGTTAATCCCGAAAAACAAGGCTTATTACTCAATAATCCCCACAATCCCACGGGGAAACTCTGGACGGTGGCGGCCATTCGTCCCTATCTATCGCAATTTGGTTTGGTGGTAGTGGATGAAGCTTTTATGGACTTTTTACCCCCCCAACAACAGGAGAGTTTAATATCTCTGTTGCCGGAATATCCCAACCTCTTGATTTTGCGTTCCCTAACTAAATTTTACAGTCTCCCCGGTTTACGTCTAGGATATGTCCTCGCTCATCCCGACCGCCTGTTACAATGGCAAAGATGGCGCGATCCTTGGTCGGTGAATAATTTGGCTGTGGTTGCCGCTATTGCGGCAATTGAAGATAGGGATTTTCAACAACAAACTTGGGATTGGTTAACGGCGGCCCGCGAGGATTTATGGCAGGGATTAGCTAATTTTCCGCAATTACAGCCCCAAACCAGTGCCGCTAACTTCCTCTTAGTACAATCTCAATCTTCCTGTTTACCCCTACAGGAAGCTTTATTAAAATATCATCGAATTTTCATCCGCGATTGTCTCAGTTTCCCCGAATTGGGTAGCAATTATTTTCGGGTCGCTGTCCGTTTACCGGCAGAAAATCAACGATTATTATCGGCTTTAGAGAGTATTTTAGCCGCGTCTGATAATTAGGGTTTGCTGAAAAAGTTTGTTGGTGAGGTTAGGAGTCAGGAGTCAGGAGTCAGGAGACAGGAGACAGGAGACAGGAGACAGGAGACAGGAGACAGGAGACAGGAGACAGGAGACAGGAGACAAGGGGCAGCTTTATTCTCCCCACACCCCACACCCGTTCGGCTGAGCTCACGGCCGAAGCCCACACCCCACACCCTGCCCCCAGGAAAAGCTTTTTGCCGCAAACCCTATTTAACCACAAAAAGGCTCCCGCCAACCAGACGGGAGCCTCTACCATCGAACTAAGCGAAATTAGTCGAGGTCAGGCATTGCCAATGCGGGTTCAGTCTCGCGGTCAATTCCTTTCTCGAAACCGGCGGCGGCGGCGCGAGCGCGTCCAGCGTGCCAGAGGTGTCCAATCAGGAAGAAGAAAGCGAGGGTGAAGTGAGAGGTAGCCAACCAAGCGCGAGGAGACACATAGTTAAACGAGTTAACGTCAGTGATAACCCCACCCACAGAGTTCAAGGAACCTAAAGGAGCGTGGGTCATGTATTCAGCCGCGCGGCGTACTTGCCAGGGTTGTACGTCATTTCTGATTTTGTCGAGGTCTAAACCGTTAGGACCGCGGAGAGGTTCTAACCAGGGACCGCGGAAATCCCAGAAACGCATGGTTTCACCACCGAAGATAATTTCGCCAGTGGGAGAGCGCATCAGGTATTTACCTAGACCGGTGGGGCCTTGGGCAGAAGCGACATTAGCACCTAAGCGTTGGTCACGCACCAAGAAGGTGAAAGCTTGAGATTGGGAAGCTTCCATACCAGTCGGACCGTAGAATTCACTGGGATAGGCGGTGTTGTTAAACCAAACGTAAACGGCGGCGATAAAGCCCATCATGGAAAGAGCGCCCAAGCTGTAGGACAGATAGGCTTCTCCAGACCAGATGAAAGCGCGACGCGCCCAAGCAAAAGGTTTGGTGAGAATGTGCCAGATACCGCCACCGATACAGATTAAGCCAATCCAGATGTGACCGCCGATGATATCTTCCATGTTGTTGACGCTGATAATCCAGCCTTCGCCACCGAAAGGAGCTTTGGTCAGATAACCAAAGATAACTGCGGGGTTGAGGGTAGGATTAGTGATGACGCGGACGTCACCGCCACCGGGGGCCCAGGTATCATAGACACCGCCAAAGAACATGGCTTTAAATACCAACAACAGCGCACCACAACCCAAGAGAATCAGGTGATAACCGATGATGTTGGTCATTTGGTTTTTGTCTTTCCAGTCGTAACCGAAGAAATTAGAGTATTCCTCTAGGGTTTCCGGTCCGCGGATGGCGTGGTAGATACCACCAAAACCGAGTACAGCCGAAGAAATTAAGTGCAGAACACCAGCGACGAAGTAGGGGAAGGTATCGACTACTTCACCACCAGGACCGACCCCAAAACCGAGGGTAGCTAAGTGGGGAAGCAGGATTAAACCCTGTTCGTACATCGGTTTTTCGGGGATAAAGTGGGCGGTTTCAAACAGGGTCATTGCCCCGGCCCAGAAAACGATTAAACCAGCGTGGGCGACGTGAGCGCCGAGCAGTTTACCGGAGAGGTTGATAAGACGAGCGTTACCAGACCACCAAGCGAAGCCGGTGGAACTTTGGTCACGACCACTAGCAGTAGGGATATTAGAGAGCGTTACCACGCGGGAGAACCTCCTCAGGGAAGATAAAGTTTTCGTGGGGTTGGTCTTGGGGAGCCATCCAAGCTCTCAGACCTTCGTTAAGCAGAATATTTTTAGTGTAGAAGGTTTCAAATTCCGGGTCTTCCGCCGCTCTCAATTCCTGAGAAACGAAGTCA